>JAAWCL010000124.1 GCA_022793235.1 Bacilli bacterium
CGTTAATTTTATATTCTAGTATTGTAAGAGTAGTAGGATATGTAATTTGATACTCTGTAGGCTCTATAACTTGTAAATTAGTATGTAATAAGTGTTTAACTGTTCCTTTTTTAACTTTGTAGGTGTAGTCTTTAATAACTTCCAAAATTTCACTATTTGGCTTTAGCGTTTCCATAATTTTAAATTTCAACATCAAAAAAGGTCCTCCTTTCTAGAAAGAGAACTAAAGCCTTTTATATAAAATAAAAACTCACGAACTTTAATTAGTCCGTAAGTTGTCTTCAATTGGAGCGATAACGATACACGTATGCGAAAAATTATACTCCCAAGATTGATTAAATCAACTGATACTTAAATTATAACAGATATTAGAATTATTTCAAGTGGGAGTATGGCTATTTTCTGATTATTTTGATATAATTTTATTAGATTTTAAAGAATCTTATGTGTTAGAAAAGTTAGGAGATGAACGATGAAAACAAAATGTAAAACTTTGAAATTATCCATATGTATTTCTGTTATATCACTTATAATTTTCTCCATATTTTTCTTTTTAAATAATTATTGTGTGAATATATGGTATGAATACATTTATAATATATCCTTAGGATTGTTTGGGAGTTCTTTTGTAGTATTTTTAATATCAATAACAGAATATAGAGTTGCTAAAACTCAACTTTTAGAAAAAATATGGAACGAAAGCAGAATTTTAAATAATAA
This sequence comes from Bacilli bacterium, assembly GCA_022793235.1. Classification (GTDB taxonomy): domain Bacteria; phylum Bacillota_I; class Bacilli_A; order RF39; family UBA660; genus UBA2730. The sequence goes on from JAAWCL010000124.1 coordinate 721, forward strand.
CCTTCATAAAATAAGACCTATTCATTCAAGAGTTAATGATAAATTGCTTATTAATTATATAAATGAGTGGTTATTTAGACAAACCGAAGAAGATAAAATTTTATTTGGAGATAAACATGTGGCGTATGATAAACTTTATGAATATTTTCTTAAAAATCATAAAAATGAAATTAAAAATATGTCTAAAAAAGACACAAAAGATTATATAAATTCTTTAATAGAGAATGAAAGAAAAAAAGTATTAGAAAGTATTAGAAGATTTAGAAAAAATAATAAATCAATATTTAAACCTTAATAACTATTCTTTTTTAGAAATGAATAATTTATTAGGGGATGTGCAATTTTTTACAGGTAAAAAACAATATTTGAAACTACATCAAGACATTTATGAACCATTACGCAATATGTATAATGATTTAAAAGAAAGCGTATGCTATCACTTTGATCTTTATAGAAATGGTGAGGCAAATAGACCAGATGTCTTATTAAGTGTATTATTAGAACATCAAAAAAAACTATTTAAAATAGAAAAGAAAAACGAAAAAGATTGCGAATGGGATATTATTTATGCAAACTTTTGCGATAATATGGATGATAAAATAGAAGAATTTAGAGCAAAAACTATTTACCATTGTGATGAAGAAAAAATAAGTCATCATCCCATATCTTCTATCTTCTACAATAAAAATATAAAATGAATTAAAGGAGGTAACTATTGATGGATATAAATGATGATTTTCAAGAAATATTAGATTATGCTCATAATTGGAATTGGGTGCCAGATTGGGAAATTGTTAAAGAAATATATCAAAATGTTCCAAATTCATATTCTGTATTAACTCCGTTTGCATATTCATATCTTGAAGAATTAATCAGAAGTACAACAACTCAATATGGAAGAGAATTCTTAGATGAAAAAGGCAAACCAAAACGAAGAAAAGTTGGTTTAAGTTTATTAAAATTAGCAAAAAAAGAAAATAAAGACAATGTTGAATATATAAAAACACTTGATGAAATCAAAAAATATTTTGAAGATTCAAGCAACTTAGATAATGTGGATAATAGAAATAGTGTCGATCACGGATATATGCATCCAAGATTTTGGACTCAAGAGTCGTTTGAAAAATTAATACATGATATAGCAGGAATATCTAAATATGCAAAATTTTAAATATGAAATGAGGTAAATTTATGATTAGAAAAATAGTAGAAAAAGATTATGAAGATTTAAAGAAACTTGTTTATCAAGTTCATGAATTACATTATTCAAATAGACCCGATATTTATGTTGATGGGAATCCATTACCATTAGAATACTTTACTGAGATATTAAATGATGCTACTGCTTTTAATTATGTTTATGTAGAGGATAATAAAATTTGTGGTTTATTAATGGCAACAAAGAAAACTAATCGTGCCATTCCTATTTCAAAGCAGAGAACTACTTATTTTATAGAAGATATTGTTGTTGATAAAAATTCTAGAAGAAAAGGTATAGGTAAAAAGTTATATTATTTCTTAAAAGAACAGGCAATCAAAGAAAATATAGATGCTATTGAACTTAATGTATGGGCATTTAATGAATCAGCAATAAAATTTTATGAATCCTTAGGAATGTCTGTAAAAAATATGAAATTGGAACAAGTATTAAATAAAAATTACGTTGAAAATGTTAGTATAAAAGATAGCAAAATTAATATTACTTATAAAGTGGGTGAAGATAAATGAAAAATGTAATTATTACAGGTGGTGGTTCTGGTATTGGCGAAGCAATTGCCAAAATATTTTGCAAAAATGGTTGTAAGGTATATATATTAGGTAGAAGAAAAGAAAAATTAGAAAAAGTTTGTGAAGGTTCTGATAACTCTATAAATTATTTCGTCTGTGATATCAACAAAGAAGATGATATAAAACAAATTTTAAGTAAGTTAGATAAAGTTGATACCCTAATAAATTGTGCTGGTATTATTAGTAGTGGCGAGGAATCAGAAAATTATGATTATTTAGAATTAAGTGATATTATTAACATTAATCTGAAAGGAACTTTAAGTATATGCTTGCAAATGATTGATAATTGGAAAAAAAATAAGATAAAGGGAAACATAATTAATATTGGATCAATAGCTGCTAAAAATGGTTCGAAATATTTCCCTATATATTCATCATCAAAAGCAGGAATAATTGCTTTTTCAAAATCCATAGCTTCTAGATATGGTGAATTTGGAATTAGATGTAATGTTATTTCTCCAGGAGTTATAAAAACTCCTATGTCATATATTGAAACTCCAAATTTTGATGATTATATTGAAGATATAGAAAATAAGACACCATTAAAACGATTAGGAAATCCTAATGATATAGCGAAAGTTGCATTATTTTTAGATAGTGATAATTCTGAATTTATAACGGGACAGGAAATAGTTGTTGATGGTGGTTATACACTTAGTCAAGAATAAGGAGAATAGTAATTATGAAAAGAATATATATAGTTCATTGTTGGGATGGAACAAAAGAGGATGGGTGGTATCCTTGGTTAGATAAAAAAATAAGCAATAATGATAATGGAGTAATTAGATTCAATATGCCAAATACTGCTAATCCTAAAATAGAAGAATGGGTTTGTGAATTAGATAAACAAGTTAGCCAATTAGATGAAAACACATATTTTGTTGGTCATAGTATAGGTTGTCAAACTATACTGAGATATTTAGTAAAAGCCAATGCAAAAAAAGTTGGTGGAATATTATTTGTTGCCCCTTGGTTAGATTTGCTTCCAGAAGCAGTTAGTGATGAAGAATCTTATAATATAGCTCAACCTTGGATTAATACTTCTATTGATTTTGAAAAAGTTAGAAGTGTTACAAACAAAATTACTTGTATCTTTTCTGACAACGATTATTTTGTTTCTTTGGAACAAGAAAGAATTTTTAAAGAACTCCTTCATGCCAAAACATTAATTGTAAAAGATAAAGGACATATTAGTGCTGATGATGGCATAAAAGAATTAGATGAAATTTATAACGAACTATGTGAAATTATTAATGATAAAGTTAATGATTATGATAAATTTGCTGAAAAAAGGCATTATGAAGTTACAAACGGAATGAAAAAATCATTGCGATTTGTAGAAAAACCTATGATGATTTCTATGTTGCCTAATTTAGAAGGTAAAAGAATTCTTATGTTAGGATGTGGAACTGCTGAAGAAAGTGAATTATTAAGTAAATATAATCCTAAAAAGATAACTGGAATTGATATATCGGAAAAGTCTATTGCAGTTGCTAGAGAAAGTTATCCAAATTGTGATTTTTATGTAGGTGATATGTTAAAACTTCCATTTAAAGATAATGATTTTGATTTCATATTTAGTAGTTTAGCAATTAGTCATGTTGAAGATAAAAACAGAGTTTTTAAAGAATTATATAGAGTTTTAGATAATGGAGGTCAATTATTATTTTCAGTTGGTCATCCAATAAGATTTGCTACTGAAAAAATTGGCTATAATAATTCTTCATATCATGTTATTGGATTTGAAGCAGGTAATGATGGTAATCACGTATTGGGGAACTATATGTCCCATACAAAACAAGTTAATTATTTCAAAGATAATGAAGTGTTAGAAGAGTTTATTGCTCCACCATCATATTTTTTTGAAATACTTATGAAAAATAATTTTATAGTTGAAAATTTTAAAGAATCGAGATGTATTGATGAATGTAAAGAAGTAGATGAAGCCTATTACAATAGATTTCACGAACTACCACAATTTATGGCATTTTTGGCAAAAAAATAAAAGACAATGGCTAGGTTACAAACTCCTAGAATTGTCTTTTTCTTTTTGAATATCTTTATCAAAATTATTGAGATTATCTTGTATAGATATAGATCGTTTTCTAATCTCTTTACAGTAATTATCTAATTTGCGAAGTTCTTTAATTTTGGGTTGAATTTCATTAATTTCAGCAAGTATTTCAGATTTTTTATCTTCAGTTCTTGCTCTATGATATTGCTTCCACAGGTTTTCTCTTTTACCCATAAGATTTTGATATTCCTCATAATTGGTTTTAGCAAAGTTATCTAAATCTTCTATAGTTTCAATCTTATTATCTACCATAAACCTGGTTTGCTCGGAAAATGAATCAAGTTTTTTTATCTCTTGCCTTATATAGTAAGATAGATATTGTTTAGGGTGCTTCTTTGGAAATACTCCTAAGAGATAACAATAGTACACAAATAATCCATAAATACCTTTATGATGATTATTAGTTGTTGCCAAATATTCTTGAAATATAGATTTATGAGGCATAGGTTTAAAAGCAATTTGTCTTGAGTGATATAATCGCTCATTTATTTTATCTTTTGAATATTCACTACCAAATGCTTTTTCAATCCTAACTCTATCATAACCATCTCTATAAATAGTAATAATGCCATTACGATAATAAGTTTTATATCCTAGTAATTTCATTCTATCCATAACCTGTTTTAGAGTGACTGAATAACTAATAACACTATCTAAATCATCTTTAAGAGTTTTATAATAATCATTGTCTATTACTTTATGATTATAGGTACTTTTATAACCAACATCTTCATTTAAAACAGAAAGTCCATATTCAGCACATAGTGAATCAGATATATTTCTTAATTTGGCTAAATTAGTTCTATTGTTATTATACTTTTTTCCAGTCTTAAATGAAACAGAGTTGATTATGAAATGGTTGTGTATGTGATTTGTATTTTGATGAGTTGCAACAACTACTTCATAATCTTTAAACATTTCACTAACAAACTTAACTCCTATCTCGTGAGCAATATCTAGAGTGACTTCTCCTCCTTTGAATGATTGATATCCATGATAAGCAAGAACTCCATCATTTTTAAGATAATAATCTTTAGTATCTTTCATATCATCAAATGGATTATCTTCAGAGCAATTTAAACAACTTACATAACAGACTTTTTCTTTTTTAAAATCATAGTCTTTTTTACCTTCTAAAAAATCAAAATCAACTTTACCATAATCTTTATTGGTAGTCTTTTCTGGATTAATAATATAATTAATAGATTGCTTTAAATTATTCTTAATAGACCAAATTGATGTTGTAGCCATAATCAAGGTTTAGCCTTTCTTTTTTAGTGGTGGGAGTAAATCCACGTTGCTCGCTTATAGATAAAATCATACATATATCATCTCTTTTAAGATAATTTCTTC
>JAAWCL010000268.1 GCA_022793235.1 Bacilli bacterium
CGGTACAATAAACGAAATGCATCTACCAGGAGGAAATGGAATAAGAATAGATACAGCAATTTACAGTGGGTATACAATTCCACCATATTATGATTCGATGATTGCTAAGATTATAACTTTTGGAACAAGTAGAAATGAAGCGATAAGCAAAATGAAAAGGGCACTAGAGGAACTTGTTATAGATGGAGTGCAAACTAATAGAGATTTTCTTTTTGATATTATAACTCATCCAGATTTTATAAGGGGAAATTTTGATACTTCATTTATTGAGAAGTTATAATTCACAGCTTCATAGTTTAGTCTGTCTTTCTATGGTGAGTTATCTATGATTTTTTCTAACACCTTGGTGTCGTAACCGTCAATCTGTACGCTACTACGTAGCTTAAAATGTCGGTTACTCCACTTCGCACTCGCTTTCGCTCGTTTGATCGCTTACGCGGTGTTATTCAAAAATCATAGATGGAACTCCCCGTAGCAGACCTTGAGTTCACTTATCTGTGAATTATAACTTAAAAAAGAAGTTAAAAGGAGACAAAGTACATGATTGTAGATAAAATAAAGAAAAGGGAAAGCAAAAACGTAACCAATAAAAAATCTAATATCGATATTCCAATAGGCAAGTGGATCAAATGTGAAGCATGTAAAGAAATAATATATAAAGAAACACTTAGAAGTAACTTAAGTATATGTCCAAACTGTGGTCACTATTTTAGAGTACATATAAATAAAAGAATTGAAATGATAATAGATGAAGGCACATACAAAAGATTTGACTTGAACATAGAAACAACAAATCCATTAGAATTAGAAGACTATCCTAAAAAGCTAAATACATTGAGAGAAAAAACAGGAATAGAAGAGGCTGTCGGATGTGGCATGGGAAAAATAAATGGAGAAGATGTAGTTATATGTGTAATGGATAGTGGATTTTTGATGGGAAGTATGGGAGCAGTAGTAGGTGAAAAAATTACATATTCTATTGAAAAAGCAATAGAATTAAAACTTCCAATAATAATATTTACAGTATCAGGAGGAGCTAGAATGCAAGAGGGAA
>JAAWCL010000125.1 GCA_022793235.1 Bacilli bacterium
ATTTTCATGGTTGTTAGTCAAGGGCGACTTTGGTCGTTTATCTTGACCCTTGACTAACTTTTCCTATGTACCATATTTTTACAACAAAGGTTTTCCTTTGTTGTTATCTAACTACTGACATTTTCTCGAAAATTTGACATACCAAAATTTTTAAAAACCGAAATACGAATCTAATATCGTTTATAACAAAATTCCTTTTTTATAGACGTAGCAAGTTCAATAGGACTCTTTTGTGGTAATAAATTTTCAAAATCTTCTACATCTAAATCATTAATATGATCAATAAGTAAAACAAACTCATCATTAGAAATAGAATTTTGATGAAGAAAAGCAGCCCAAATCATCCCGAGTAAATAACGATAAGAAAGAAAAGCACAATTTAAATTTTCTTGCAGCAATCTCTTTAAATTACCAATCATATTTTCTATACCTAAAAACCGATAAAAAGATACAGTATGAAACAGTTGAAATACATCCTCTTCAATAAACTGTTCCTTAGAAAGATATAAATCAAGTAAAGGCTCCAATAAAGAAAAAACAGAATAAATATCTAAAAATTTTGTCTTTATATACTGCGTATAAGCATTAATCTCATAAAAAGAAATATTCTGTTTCTGTAAAAAATCTAAGCTTTTTAATTCGGCAAGTACTGCTATCATTTCACAATAAACAGTATAAGCAGATGAATCCTCCTTTAATCTAGGAAATCCAGATGATAAATGATGAGTATACTCATGTGACAAAGTAACAAAATCAATAATATTTAAATTTTTCGGAATATATATTTTATATTCACTTAAATCAAAGTTTCGATAATAATAACCAAAAATATCCTTTTTTTGTATTATATTCTTATGAACAAGATCATCTCTAAATTTATCTTGATAAGAAGCATTCAATGTATACAAAAACTTTTGTTCAAGTTCTAAAATATCTTTAGAAGAAAATGACCTATGAAATGGAATTTTGATATCTGCACCCAAAAAAGAGTGAACGAAAGAAAAAAGAGAATTCAATCGCTCATGATTTTCTAACAAATAAGAATCAAAAGTAACACCATTAAATTTATTATAAAGTGTATTTAACAAATCCTGAATCATTCTCTCCTCCTGAAAACCAAGCTCATTATACTACAAATAAATAAAAAAAACAAATAAATCTATAATATGAAAACAAATAAATATCGAATCATCTAAGTTTATAATATATTATAGTCTGTAAAACAACCGACTTCTATTATCAAGGTTCACATCCCCTATCCAACGAGAAAAAGACAATTCTCCAGTAAGTACACCATTATCCCATCGACCACCATGATAAGACCATGGAAACATATCATATATAGAAGATGTATTATCACCGTAAAAGAAAATATACTATATTTCTATTGTAATAAAAACGATTACCAACAAATAATAATTTAAATTTTAGCCATACAATAGTCTTAAATACCAACCGACTCCCATCTATATCTAAAATTGGCCCACCAGTACAACCAAAAGAAAAGCTCCCTGAAATAGATAAAGCAGACCAATGTCCACCATGAGAAGACCATGGACTTATAGCATAAATGAAAGCAATATCATCACCGTAAAAGCTATTTACAACATAAATAATTCACTTCTATAGCATATCAGTCTTCACCAAATTATGATGATTTGATTTTTAAAATACTATAGTTACAAAAAAACCGACTTCCATTAGTGTTGTAGAGTGCACCAAAGCTATCAGAAAAATGAAAACTTCCTGCAAGCAAACCATCTGACCATGGACCACCTTTTCCTCCCCATGAATAAACAGAATTCAAAAAATAAACACAATCACCGTAAAAGAAAATAATCATTTCAAATCTATTATCTCTCATAAAAATAAAACATATAATTTTTACAAGATAAAATTGTTTATTAAAATTTAATAATTCATTCTTAAGTACATTGTAATATAAAAGAAAACAACCGACTTCCAGCATCCCAGTAAGCAAAACCATATGTTCGTTCATAGGAAAAAGAAGCTGACAAAATACTATTATACCAAGAGCCACCTCTAGCATTCCATGGCACAGATTCTACTACAAAACTCTCATCATCACCGTAAAAGTACATATCACCATTAAAATCAAATATCTATAACATTACATATATTATCATTTTCACAATAACTTAAACACTTATATATTATAGTCCAAAAAAACCGACTTCCACAATCATCATCAGCAACTCCAGGATGACCAATACCAGTAGAAAATAATCCAACAAGAATTCCATCATAAAATCCTCCACCATGATGTGCAAAAGGATAATCAATTCTCATAAAATCTGGCCAATCACCGTAAAAACATAAAATATAAACTTTCTACAATATTACATTACTTATTAATACTAATATCTCTAACATTTTTTATATTGTAGTCCTAAAATACCCAACCGACTTCCATCATTAATGACTTCTTCAGCCAAAGAACAAGTATAAGCAAAGAAACCTGCATAAATTCCATTATTCCATTTATTGCCATGAACAATCCAAGACATAGAACTATCTATAAAATATAAAGAATCACCGTAAAAGAAAATATATTCTATTTCTATTATATAAAACAAGAAAAATTAGAAAGAATTACTTTATCTTTAATAATCATAACTCCTTCCAAATAATCAATTTCAAAAATATAAATTTTTATAAAATATTTTACTCTTCTATTAAATCTTTAAATTGTTTCACTTTCTTAAACTGTTTCATTTTAACTAAAATTTTTCTCTCTTGTTGAGAAATCATATATTTAGAGCAAGCAAATACTTTAGCAACATCATTCTGTGTTTGACCAAAACCATATCGTAACAAAATAATCTGCCTTTCTCTATACGTTAAACTTTGTAAAATTTCATTCATCATCTCCCTTTTTATTTTTGTTAAAGACTCCTTAAAAACATCTTCCTCTGTCATACCTATTAAATCTTCTATATAAATTTCTTTTCCTTCTTTAGTATAATGAATAATATCTTCAAAAAGAAAAGAATCATAATATTTTTTATAAGCTCTCAATTCCATCAATATATATTTTTTAATAAAGTTCACAGCATAAGAATAAAAGTGTTTTATATCCTCCTTAATATAATCAAATGTTTGAATAGCTTGAATTAGTCCCTCTTTCCCTGCAGATAGAAAATCATCTTTATCTAAATCATTGACTAAATTTTTATTCACAAAATAATCAATAAGATCCATATAACAATCAAGAATACAAAAAAGTGCTTGTTCATTCCCCTCTTCTCTCCAAAAAGCAAAATAACTTTTAAATTCATCTAAACTATACTGAAACACATTCTTTTTAGCCCTCATATAAGACTCATCTATATTTCCTCTTTTACATCCCAATTCTTGAACCTCAAATGCAACAGCTTTTTCTGTTTTATCCATAATCGTAGTAACCTCTTCCTTAGTCCACCTGTTCGATTTAGAAACCTCTAATCCATGTTCCTCTGCTACCTTGCAAACAGCTTCCCAACTACAACCAAATTTTTTTCTCATACTATAAGGAGATTCTTTTCCCCAATTATTTATTATATATTCTATTTGCTCATTGGTAAATAAATAGGATTTTCCTCGCATAACTTACACCTCTATATCAAACTATTCTACCACAATTCATTGCAAATAAAATAAATATATATAATTTCTATTAAATAATCATCATTCTATAATAAATTATAAATGAACACACTATTCATTTTTATAAAAATCATATTATAGTCATATTCAACCGACTTCCTCTAGTATCTGACATGCCACTCATCCAACGACCATACGAAAATTCACCTGAAATAGATTCACTACTCCAATTACCACCATGATACGCCCAAGGTACAGATACACTAATAAAAGCGGTATGATCACCGTAAAAGTTTTAATAATTAACAATAAACATTTTTATAATATTTAACAAAATAGTATTAAAAACATAGTTTAAGCCTTATTATATTATAAATTTCATTAAAACCGACTTCCACGATTGTTCAAAATCTCTCCCAAATCATCAGAATACGAAAAGACACCATCAATCCTACCATAATCCCAAGTACCACCATAATCAGTCCAAACACCAATAGAAGAATGAAAATTATTCGCATCACCGTAAAAGAATATTCAATAATTTTTACAATAAAAAATGAATTACAGATTCTTATAATTTAAATTTATTTATATATTGTAATCTAAAATAACAACCGACTTCCATCATTAGGCCAACCTAAACCTGTATTACGTGTAAAAGCAAACTCTCCTGCAATAATCTCATCCCTAAAAGCTCCTCCATGATACGCCCAAGCAGAAGGCGGAAGAATAAAGCGAGCCTCATCACCGTAAAAGAAAAAATAAAATAATCTATAATATAAATTTATTATTAAATACATAATAATTTTAAATCAATCTTATTATAGTTTACATGTTCAACCGACTTTTACAACTAAAATCAGGAGCACTAGCATCTTGATGAAGAGGAAATGTTCCTGAAACACTTCCATCATACCATTGCCCTCTAAGTCCAAGCCAAGGAAAAATAGAATAAATAAAGTAGAAACAATCATCGTAAAAATGCTTTCTACAATATTCATCTTACATATCTAAAGTTGAAATAGCATTTTTAATAGTTTGAATAGAATATAGCAACTTCTCCTCTTCCTGATGAGATAAAGGAACAAATAATTTTTCACGTACCCCATCTTGATTGACTACTGCAGGAGTAGAAATACAAATCTCTGCATCCATATCATAAGAAGAAACTGTAAGAACTATATTTTTATCTTCTAATATAGCATTCGTAATACTAGTTAAACAGATTCCAATACCATAAGCAGTAGCCCCCTTTTTATTAATAATTTCATAAGCAGAATTTCTTACTTCCTCCTCTATTTGTACCATTTCCTCTTCTGTTAAAAAATCACGAATTCCCTTTAATGCAATACTTGCATTACTCCAAGGGACAAATTCAGAATCCCCATGTTCTCCTATAACATAAGCTTCTATATTATTTGTACAAATTCCTACTTTCTCACTCAAAATATATCGAAGTCTAGCCGTATCCAGAGTAGTTCCTGAACCAATCACTCTATGAAATGGCAAATTAGAATATTTTAAAGTTAAATGTGTCATCACATCAAGTGGATTAGTTGCAACAAGAAAAATTCCATCAAATCCATTCTCCATTACATTAGAAACTATACTCTTAAAAATTTTACTATTTTTAGAAATTAAATCCATTCTAGTTTCACCAACATTTTGATTACTACCCGCACAAATAACTACAATTCTAGCATCGCGACAATCCTTGTATTCTCCCACTTTTACTTTCATTTTAGTATCCGCAAATTGATTACAATGATTCAAATCAAGCACTTCTCCACGAACCCTTTCCACATCAAGATCAATTAAAGCAAGTTCTGTAACAGAAGTCCTTTGATTTATCAAAGAATAGGCATAAGCCATTCCCACATTTCCACACCCAATTAAAACAATCTTATTTTTCATAATCATTTTCTCCTATTCTTATTTTAAATCAAGTACCACCAAAGTTTCACCATCATTAAACATATTTAACTTATATTCTTTTACTAACTTATTCCTTTTTAAATCCTCATGTATTCTTTTTCTAAGTATACCTTGACCTCTACCATGAATAATAGATAAATACTTATTTCTTAATTTATAATGATCAAGTATAAAATCCTTAACCAATATACTAGCATAATTACTATCTAGTCCATGTAGATCAATTACTTTTGCATGTTGTGATATCATATAATTCCCCTATCTAATCTAATTATACCACAAAAAATAACATCCTCTAGTTATATTTAAATAAAAAAATATCTAATTTACTTTTTTAATAACACCTACAATTTAACAAAAAAATAAGACATAAATAGGAAAGAATTTACATCTTAAAATATACTATAACTTATTATTTATCTTTATCCTTATTTTTATTCTTTCTACTCCACCAAGTACCAGCTAAAGAACAACTTCCTCCAATACATGTAAAAAAAATCATCATAATCCAAAATTCCATATTATTCCTCCTCAATTTTAAATTTTTTTAATAATAAAAATTATAATGAAATTAATAATAAGTGCTACAAAAGCTGCTAATATCACAAATAAAATCTTTTGATACACTCGTTTTCCTATTTCCTGTTGAGTTTCTTCATATGTTAATTGCTTCCCATCAATAAAAGAAAGAATTTCTTTATAAGTTTGAATATCATAATTTTTTTAAATCTATCAATAATAGATGCTATCCCAAATGTTATAATATAAAATAATATCCAAATAAGAAATCCAATATGACCATAAAATTCACATAATGGAGAAGCACTAATCGTTACAATTAACATTTCAATAAAAAAATAAAACTCATTATATTAAACTTTTTCCTTACCAATAATTTTTCTCATCTCCTCTATATCTTTTTTTACAAAATCATCTAAAGAGACACAAAAAATATGACTAAGTAATGTTAAACTTTTTATATCAAGATAACTTTTATTCGTTTCCCAATTAGAAATGATCTGTCTCGAAACAAATATTTTAAGGGCTGGTTCTTCCTGTGAAATATTTTGTTGTTCTCTATATTTTCTAATCCGATTTCCAACATCCATTTTTGCACCTCCAATTTCATTGTATATAAAAATTATATTTTCGTCTGTCAAAAGTCTTTGACATTGTATTTTTACGAATCAATTATAGTATTTGTTCTTCCTAATTATAAAGAAATTATCATTTATTTTATTTCCTTTAATTTTATCTATACCAGCAAAAATAAATTAATTTCCCTTTTCTTTAATCCTAGCATATTTTTAAATAAACTTTTTATTTCATCTTGTAGGTTAGTTGAAATTTTTAAAGGCAC
>JAAWCL010000126.1 GCA_022793235.1 Bacilli bacterium
ATGTGTATTTAAGAAGAACAGTAGAAGATCATTTTTTAACTACGATTCAGAGCTGTGGAAATTCTGCTAATTTACAAGATGTACTTTCTATTTATTTAGATACGAAAAGTGACGCTCAAAAACGTGATTTTTTAAAGCCTTATTTTTCTTTTTTAGTGGAAACTTTAAGGATAGATGAACTTATATTTTTACTCAAATATAAAGATTTAGACAAAAAATTTTATGAAGAGTTAAATGTTAAAATTATGGGTAATAAAGAAGAGTATATCAAAGGCATTTTATCCTTAAAAGAAGTTTGTGGTAGAAAGATTTATAAGGATATTGATTCTTTGGTAGATATTGTTGTTTCTTTAATAGAAGAGTTGTTTAAAGAAGAGGAAATAGTAAACGGTTATCATTTGAATTATGTAGATATTCATTTATATGGTGGAGAGTATAGTATAGTTTTTCAAATTGGGGATAAAATGTTAAATATTGGTGATAGAGAAAGTTATGAAATTCCTAATCATAGAAGATTATTGCAATCACTTATTCGTGTTGATATTTCTTCGCTAGTATCAGAGGATATTCGAGTACCAAGATGTATTGATGTAAGTGAAAGAGTAGATATTGATAGTAAAATTAGTGAAGAAGAGTTATATACTGTTTATAAAGAGCTTCGTGATGATAATATTTTATGGACAGATGTGAAGGTGGATAATGTAGGACGCTTAATAAAACCTAATAAAAGATTTTTTTCTAAGAGTCTTGCTCATGTGAGTAGAGCTTTGGGATTTACTAGAGAATTAGATAATAATCTGGAAATACTAGATGTGGGAGAAGTTGTTGTTATGGATAAAGATTTTATTTATGATTTAAATTATTTTAATATTCAAGATGTTGATTATTGGAGTGAACTTGCTACTTTTTTTGAGAAGAAATATCAATTAGAGAAAGAGAGTAATCAAGACAAAAAATTGTAGATAAATTACTTGTATCTATAAGTTTTTTACGTTATAATAAACCTTGTTGGAGGAGATATAATGGCTAAAGAAAAAAATGAAGTTCAAACAAATGAAGAAAAGAAAGTTAAAAAAGAAAATAATAAATATAGACATGAGGTAGAAATTAAAATAGAAGGAGAAAAATGGACTACAGCTTTAGATAAAATTTTTACAAAAAAGCAAAAAAGTGTACATGTAGATGGTTTTAGAAAAGGAAAAGTACCTAAGGATATCTATTTAAAGAAATTTGGTATCGAGTCTTTATATTTAGATGCTTCTGATTTAGTTGTACAGGATGCTTATACTAAAGCTTTGGATGATTCTAAATTGGATCCTATTATACAGCCTAATGTAGATATTAAGGATATTAATGAAGAAGGTGTTACTTTCATTTTTACAATTATAACAAAACCTGATGTAAAAATTAAAAATTATAAAGGGCTTACTATAAAGAAAGAAGAAGTAAAAGTAGAAAAAGAAGAAGTAGATCATGAAATAGAGCATTTACTTGAAGAGTATACTGAGATTGTTACTAAAGATGGTAAACTTGAGAATTCTAATATTGCTGTTATTGATTATGAAGGTTTTAGAGATGGAGAAGCATTTGATGGAGGAAAGGGAGAAAATTATTCCTTAGAGATTGGTTCTAATACATTTATTCCTGGTTTTGAAGAAAAACTTATTGGTATGAAAGCAGGAGAGGAAAAAGATATAGAACTTACTTTTCCTGAAGAATATCATGCTAAAGATTTGGCAGGAAAAGATGTTGTTTTCCATGTTAAAGTTAATGAAGTTAAGGCTAAAATTAAAAGAGAACTTGATAAAGAATTTTTTGAAGATTTAGGAATTGATGGTGTAACAGATGAAGATTCTTTATATAAAAAGGTTGAAGAAGATATTAAATCTCATAAAGATAGGGAAGCTGAAAATAAATATATTGATAACTTATTAGAAGCTGTTAGTAAAAATGTTGAAGTAGATATTCCTGAAGAAATAGTGGAGGATGAAATTCAAGTTTCTTTAAAGCGTGTAGAAAGAAATATGATGCAACAAGGTTTAAGTATGGATATTTATTTTAAACTTACAAATTCTACTGAAGAAGATTTGAAAAATCAATTGGAGCCTGAAGCTTATAAAAATGTGTTGTATAGATTTATGCTAGAAGAATTAATGAATATTGAAAATGTAAAAGTAACAGAAGATGATGCGAATAAAGAAATTGATAAAATTGCAACTGATTATCATATAACTCGTGAAGAAGTATTAAAAGAAATTGGCAGTGTTCATGCTATGCAATATGAACTTGAGGTTCGAGCAGTTATTGATAAATTAAAAGAATATAATAAATAATTGAACTCTAGGTTTCTAGAGTTTTTCTATTGCAAAATTTAGTATTTAATGTTTAAATAGAGTTAGAATAGAGGTGCTTTTATGAGTAAAAAAAAAGAAATTATAAATACTTTAAGTAAAGAGCAAGTACAAGGACTTAGAAGTTATAGAAGAGCAACTGTTTTATGTCTTAATTTTGTTATTTTTTTATCTTTTTGGTTCAAAGTTTCCTTTCATTCTTCTTGGCATTTTAATGATGTACTTGTAGAAGTTTTGTCCTTGTTTATTCTTTTGTTTATGGGAATACTTGCAAATATAAAAAATGATTTTCCTATTTTTAATATGAGGAGAGTCTCTTTTACTAAAGATTTTTTGTATTCTATTGTGCTTTTTTTTACCTTACTTTTCTTTTTTGTTTTATATAAAAATATAACAGAAGCAGATTTTATATCTTATTTGGCTTCTCTTAGTTTTCATGATTTGATTACTATTCTTGTTTTTTTATTTCCTGTGTTTCTTTTTTTAATATTTCTTATTTATATCGGATTTAGGTTTATGGATAAGGATAAAAGTAAAGAAAAATTTTCTTTACCCGTTTATCAAGAAAAAATAGAAAAGAGTCTAGATATTTATAAAGATGTGACAATTAAAGCTATATTTATTATTATGTGTATTTCTATTTGGATTAAGGTGGGATTTCTTGTTGATGGGAGTATACCTAATATAATTATGGAACTTTCTGCTTTATTTACTATTTTTGTTCTATTTATAGTAGGAAATAAGGATAATAAATTAAATGCTTTCTATAGTCGATATATTTATTTAGATCGTTACTTTGTGTATTCTTTATTGCTTCCTTATGTATTAATTATACTTTATGCTTTTTTTAGTAAAGATTTTAGGATAGTTGTAGGTATGGCAGGTTTTTCGCAGGTCACTTCCTTTCTTGTTTCTATGATGCCTCTTTTTGCTATAGCTTCTTTCTTATTTTATAAAGGTGTTCGTTTATCTTCTTTGGATTGTACTAAAAAGAATAAAGTGGGTGGAAAAAAGGTTTTGAATAAGATAAGGAGTAATGCTTTGGTCTCTTTTCTTGTAACTTTTTCTATTCTTTCTATTCTTTTTTACTATTCTTTTACTGTTCTTGTAAAAAAATATAATGTGGAAAATTTATTACAAATTATTATGTTATTTATTCCACTTTTTGTTATTCTATATTTAATTGTTTATTCTTGTATTCGGGAAATGAATAAATAGGACTTATATTTTTAGGTCTTATTTTTGTTGTTTATATGGTTGTATAAAGGAGTTTTTATGTATAATTTGGATGAAATGCATTTGTATTTAAAGAATATTTTGAGTGAGGAAAGATATAATCATTCTGTGCGTGTCATGCAAAAGGCGGAAGAATATGCTCGTTTTTATAAAATATCTGTTGATATTCTTAAAATTCTCGCTCTTAGTCATGATATTGCTAAGGAAATGGGGTATTTGGATAATCAAAAATATGTTATAGAAAATGATTTAGATCTTTCTTTACTTTTTTTTGAAAATAAATATAAATTACATGGTTATGTAGGTGCTGATATCTTAGAAAAGAGATTTGGTTTTACTAAAGAAATGGGTGATGCAATTCGGGAGCATACTACTGCTAACAAGGAGATGAGTGTTATTTCAAAAATATTGTTTTTAGCTGATAAGACAGAGGATGGTCGAAAATTTTCTAATATTGAAGAAGAGCGTGCCCTTGTATTTCAGGATTTGGATCTTGCTATGTTGGTGGTTCTTAAAAATACGATTGATCATGCTATGAAAAGGGGTAAAAAGATAGATGGTATGACAATAGATGCTTTTTATTATTTTTATGATTTGGTACTTTTTAAGGATAAGTCTAAGGGAATGATTAAAGTGAGTTAGTTTTTTTGTTATGTCCTTTATATGTAAAGACAACTATATATAAGTCAAGTAATTTTTAGCAAATTTAATGAAAAAGTTTGAAAATGAAAATTTGCCTAGATTACTGCATGACAAAAACAACTAAAGTATTCAAATTTTTAAAAAATTTAGTTTTGGTTGTCTTTGATATTGTCGTATCTAATATAATCTCTATTTTCTTTAAGTATGTAATAGATGATTGTTAGTAATTTACGGCTTATGCCTGCTAAGACCACAAAATGGTGCTTACCTTCAGAAATTTTTTTGTCATAATAAGCTCTAAGTTCAGGCTCATTCGATATTGCAACTAAACTAGCAGTATAAATGGCATGACGAAGATAAGGAGAGCCTCTTTTAGAAGTTTTATCATTGGATGATAACTTATTACTGGATTGATTTTCAGAAGGGTCTGTGCCAGTAAAAGCTATCAGTTTACTTGGCTTGTCAAAGTTATTAATATCTCCAATTTCTGCTAAGATAATAGGAGCTAAATTAACTCCAACACCAGGAACTGATAAAAGATGACTATCTAATTTATTATAAAGTTCTCTGATTTCTTTACTTACTTCATCAATCTGACTTTCTAAGAATATGATCTGATTGATAAGCTGTTTAATTTCAAAAGAACAAGCATCAGTCGTGAACTTGATACCAAAAGATGACTTAGCAACTTCCTTAATATGAAGAGCAGTATCTTTATCAAATCTTCCTTTTGAATGCTTAGATAATAAGTTAGCTAGTTTCGTAGTAGAAATCTTGATGATGTCATCAGGAGTTGGACAATTTAGTAATAGTTGTTTTGAAGTAGTACCAAAGGTATCACAAAAAAGTTTCTTATATTCTGGAAAAACTTTATCTAGTAATCCAATTACTTGTACTTTTAAAGAAGAAACATTATCTACAATGTTAGAGCTAAAACGAGTTAATTGTTTTAAAGATAATAAGTTTTCCTCAGGCAATTTAGATTCTTTAGAACCAAAAACTCTTAAGTAATCAGCGATAATAATGGAATCAATAATATCATTTTTTTGTTTTTTATTATTATAAGCACCACGATAGGCTTTAACTTGATAAGGATTATAAACAGATACATTAAAACTATTATCAGTTAAAGCAGAATATAAGCTTAACCAATAGTGACCTGTTGCTTACATAGCAACTTCAATATTACTTAAATCACCAAGTTTATCTTGAATAGTAGTTAAAAGTTTAGAGAAACCATCATTACTATTAGTAAACTTAATAGCTCTTATAATAACATCACCAGTATTGTTGATAAGGGAAGCAACATGATTTGTTTTGGCAATATCAATGCCTAAATAATAATTCATAATAACAACTCCAATTCTTGATATTTAAGATAGAGGAAGTGCCCTCAGTACCTTTACAAAGATATAACCTCGCAAATGAAAGGCAAAAGATAACAATCTAGTCCTTATACAACTTATTAATATCCAATTTGTAAAGAAGAGGCTTTAGTCTTTCATAAGAACCAAATGTTCAAGGAAGTGGCTAAAACCACTCTATCTCTACAGACATTATAATATAGATTTTATAATCTACAAAATAATGAGTTTATAGATATCTCTTAACAAAAATCTAAATATAAGAAAATGTAGTTAAAAAATATCTTAACTACATTATACGAGGAAGTGAGTATATGTAATTAATATAAATGTATTTTTTTACGGTGTGTGGCAGGATTTTGCTTTACTTACTATATCTTTTTCTTCTCATGGCGGAACATGGTATTCTGGAATGGTTTGTGGATCTTTTAGTTCGTGGGAGGTAGACTGGATTAAGCCGTTATGACTCTGGAAGTCGGTTTTTTTTAGGTAATATAGACTATAATTTAATAGATATTTATGTTATTTTATTTGATAATAGATATAAAATTATAGATAAAATTTGTTCTATGAAAAGTACAGATGAGATTCTGTATTTTTTATTTATTATTTTTTTCTATAATTATTTTAATATCATGTTTTTGACACATTTCAATAAAGTCATTTAAATACATTCTATTTCTGCCATTTTCAATATTATTTATGCTATCTCTACTTCTGTTAATTGTTTTTCCGAATTCTGTTTGATTAAGTTCAGTCCATTCTCTAATTATTTTTATTATATTTTTTGTGGGGTAATCATTTGCGATTATTTTCATTTCATCACCTTCTTAATATAGATTATCAACAATACTCAAAAAAAGTTTGAATTGAGTATTGACTATACTCAAAAATGAGTGTTATTCTATTATTGTATTGAGTATTTATAGTACTCATAAGTTAAGGATAGGAGTAAGAAAATGGAAAGTAGGAAGAAAAAGAGTATTACAGTCTTGGG
>JAAWCL010000127.1 GCA_022793235.1 Bacilli bacterium
AAAAACTTTTTGTAGACACGATTTATATAGAAAAAAAGGAAGGCTTAAATAATTTGAATATTTGTATTGATAGTAAAAAAGAAAGAATTGATGTAGAAAAAATAACAGAAATAACAAAAATAATTAATCCAATCGTAGATGAATCTGACATAGTAAGTAAAAATGACATTGATGTAGTAGATATTTATTCAAAAGAAAAGGGAGACAAAAAAGATGAATAGTAAAGAATTTTTGAAAGCCGTAGAAAATATTACTAAAGAGAAAAATATTGATAAAGATATAGTATATGATGCAATGGAATTAGCACTAACTTCGGCCTATAAGAAAAATTTTAATTCAAAAACAAATGTAAAAGTAGTAATCAATAGAGAAAATGGTGAAATAAAAGTCTATTCTTATCTAACAGTTGTAGAAGATGAGAAGATGACAAAAGAAGAATATGAAGATTATTTATTTGAACAATATACTGATGAAGATGAGGAAGAGGAAGAAGAAACAGAAGAAGGAGAACAACAAGAAAAACCTCGCTATTCTTATTTTAATAAAGATATAGAAATCAAATTAAGTGATGCTAAAAAAATAGATAAAACATTAGAAATAGGAGATACAATTGATACAGAAATAACACCAAAAGACTTTGGAAGAGTAGCAACCTCTACTGCAAAACAAGTAGTAATACAAAAAATAAGAGAGGCAGAAAGAGCAAGCATCATGGGTGAATTTGGTGATAAACAAGATGAAATGTTAGTTGGAACAGTTGCGCTAGAAGACCCAGACAACTATTATATTGACCTAGGGCGTACCAATGGTATTTTACCTAAGAAAGAAATTATTCCTGGTGAAAAAATTGAAATGGGTAGTCAAGTAAAAGTATATGTAACAAAAGTTGACAATAATGGTAAGAGTCTTCTTGTATTATTATCAAGGAGCCACTATGGCTTTGTAAAACGTCTTTTTGAACTAGAAATACCAGAATTATCAGACGGTAGTGTTTTATTATATGGAGTAGTCCGTGAGGCAGGTTCCAGAAGTAAGGTAGCTGTTTATTCAGATAATTATAATATCGACCCAATTGGAGCTTGTATTGGAGAAAAAGGAAGTAGAATTGCACGCATTATTGAAGAACTACATGGAGAAAAAATTGATATCATAAAATATGATAAGGATCCAGAAATTTTTATTGCTAATGCACTTTCACCAGCTAAAAATTTAACAGTAATCGTAACAGATGCAAAAAAACAAGAAGCAATGGTAATTGCTGATAAAGACAATTTCTCCCTTGCAATAGGAAAGAAAGGACAAAATGCAAAACTAGCGGGAAGATTAACACATTATAAAATTGATATAAAAACAACAGAGCAAGCAAAAGAAAATGGTATTCATATAAAATCCGAAGAATAGTAGGTGAACAAAATGAAAATAAAAAAAATTCCAATGAGAACTTGCATAGTAACAGGAGAAAAATTACCTAAAATGGAACTTCTAAGAATAGTAAGATCAACAGAAGGAGAAGTGATTCCTGATTTAACAGGAAAAATAAATGGTAGAGGTGCATATATTAAAAAAGACCAAGAGGTCCTAGAAAAAGCTAAAAATAAAAAAATCTTAGAAAGAAAACTAGAAACTTCTATAAGTGAGGAAATATATGAGAAAATAAGTGAAATAATAAGAGAAAATTAAGAGAGTGAGGTGGTTCTAATGATGAGTTTATTAGAATACGCAAATGATGTAGAGTTATCAGTAGAAGAAATAAAAAAATTATGTGAACGTTTATCTATTGAATATGGAGATGAGAATTATCTATTAAGTGATACAGAAATAACTTTACTAGATAATTTAGTAGAAGAATGTAAAACAGAAGAAAAGGAACCTATAGAGCAAGAAGAAATAGAAGATACATTAGAAGAAGAGACATATGATAAAGCAGAAAGCTTAGCAGAAAATAGTAGATTTGATTTAGATAATAATATTAGTTTTGAAAAAGTGAAATCAAAACAGAAAAGAACAAGTGACTCAAAAAAAGCTTTTCAAGCAGAACGAAAGAAAATGTATAAAAATAAAGAAAAACTAAAAAGTAATGAGCAAAAAGTAAGTGATGATATTGTTCTTTATAAAGAAGGGATGACAGTATTAGAAATTGCAGAGGCCTTAAACGACAATGTTACAAATATAATTAAAAAATTAATAGGACTTGGAATTATGGCCAATCAAAATCAAAGTATTGATTTCGAAACTACAGAAGTATTAGTAAGTGATTATAAAAAAACTCTAAAAAAAGAGGAAACAGTAGATATTTCCAATTTTGAAAACTATGAAATAGAAGATAAAGAAGAAGACTTACAAGCACGCCCTCCAATTGTAACAATTATGGGACATGTTGACCATGGAAAAACCACTTTATTAGATTATATAAGAAAAAGTAAAGTAGCAAGCAAAGAAGCAGGAGGAATTACACAAGCAATAGGTGCTTACTCAGTAAATTATAATGAAAAGAATATTACTTTCATAGATACTCCAGGACATGAAGCTTTTACAGCTATGCGTGCCAGAGGAGCCTCAATTACAGATATAGTAATAATAATTGTTGCAGCAGATGATGGAGTAATGCCCCAAACAAAGGAAGCAATCGATCATGCAAAAGCAGCAGGGGTACCTATAATAGTCGCGATAAATAAAATAGATAAACCAGAAGCCAATATTGATAAAGTTATGTCAGAACTTACAGAAGCAGGATTAACTCCAGAAGAATGGGGAGGAGATATTGTTGCAAATAAAATATCTGCAGCAACAGGACAAGGCATAGATGAATTACTAGATAGTATTTTGTTAGTTGCTGAAATGAATGAATACAAAGCCAACAAGAACCGTTATGCAACAGGAGCAGTAATCGAATCTCGTCAAGATAAGCAAGTAGGTAGTATTGTGAGTTTAATCATTCAAAATGGTACACTTAGACTAGGAGATCCTATAGTTGTTGGAAATAGTTTCGGTAAAGTGAGAACCCTAAAAAATGATAGAGGAGAAAATATTGTAGAAGCACCTCCTTCTACACCAGTTGAAGTAACAGGTTTTTCGAATTTACCTTCAGCTGGAGATAAATTCATGGCCTTTGAATCTGAAAAAGAAGCGAAAAATATTGCAGCGGAAAGAACATTAAGGCAAAAAAATAAAGAAATAAACAAGGCAAGCATGAGTTTAGAAGATTTATTTGGTCAAATAAAAGAAGGAATGAAAGAAATAAACATTGTTTTAAAAGCAGATGTAAATGGAAGCTGTGAAGCAGTAAAATCATCTCTTGAAAAAATAAATGTTGAAGGAGTAAAACTATCAGTTATACGTGCAGGTGTGGGAGCAATCACAGAAAGTGATATAGTGCTTGCCAAAGCATCCAATGCACTAGTAATAGGATTTAATGTAAGGGCAAATACCAAAACAATGGATACAGCAAAAGAAAATGGTATAGAAATTAAGACATATAATATTATTTATAAAGTAGTAGAAGACATAGAAAATGCCATGAAAGGTATGCTAGAACCTATCTATGATGAAAAAGTAACAGGTAAATTAGAAATTAGACAAATATTTAAATTTTCTAAAGTAGGTTTAATAGCAGGATGTCATGTACTAGATGGAACAATTAAAAATAATAGTAAAGCCAGAATTATTCGTGATGATATTGTAATCTATGATGGAAAAATAAAATCATTACAACATGAAAAAGACCAAGTAAAAGAAGTAAAAAAAGATATGGATTGCGGAATAACTCTAGAGTCTTGTAATGATTATAAAGAAAATGATATTATTGAAGTCTATGAATTAGTAGAAGTAAAAAGATAAAAAAAACAAACTTTGAGAAAACAGAGTTTGTTTTTTTGTAATTTAATTTATCTAAAAAAGATTTAAAGAACCATAAATTATTTTTTTTCGACTGTAATTTTTAAATTATGAACTTTACTGATTGTATGAAGTGTTTCAGTATAATATCTTCTACGACCAGCCTCATAGTCTTGAATAGTACGCTCACTTTTATTAATACTTTTTCCAAAATCCTTTTGAGTAAGTTCTGTCCACTCACGTATAATACGAATAATATCTTTAGGATCATACTCGCTAAATTCTATTTTCATCTAAAAATCTCTCCTTATAAAATCTTAATTCAATATTGACAGTATATCAATTAGCGTGTATTATTATGATAATAACCACACTAAAAGCGTGGTTAAAGGAGTAAGAAAATGGAAAGTAGGAAGAAAAAGAGTATTACAGTCTTGGGTTTGTTATCCTTATTACTTGTTATAATTGGGGTAACGTATGTCGCCTTTAGTTATAGTAAAGTGGGTACAAATGAGAATACCATCTCCACTTCAACCATCTCTATGAGTTATACAGAAGGAGATAATAAAATCACAATAGACAATGTCCTGCAAACTGAGGATGAAGTGGGGAAGACTCTAACAGAAGAAGGTCAAGTCTTTGATTTTACAGTCAGTAATGGTATTATGAAAACCATACATGTTACCGTTACTACAAACAGATATACAATTGAGATTGAGAATGAAAAAGGAGAGATTGAAGAGATAGAAGTAAAATACAATGAAAACTATAATCTCCCAACCCTTGAAAAAGAAGGGTATGAATTTGTAGGTTGGTTTACAGAAGAGAATGGAGGAGGAAATCAGATTACCAATGATATGTCAACAGATGATACGATAAAGAAACTCTATCCTCATTTCATACCAAAAGAATATGAAATCAGTTTTGATAAACAAGATGGAACAGAGTCTGACAAAATAAAAGTAACGTATGATTCTGTATATGAGAATCTACCTATTCTAGAAAGAGAAGGGTATACCTTTGGAGGATGGTATCTCGATACAGATTATACAGAAGAGATAAGAAATGGAGATACAGTCAAAATTACAGATAACACCAATCTCTATGCGAAATGGATTCCCAATAAATATACAGTCACCTTAGATGGAAATGGAGGAAGTGTAACCCCAACAAGTATCGAAGTCACTTATAACTATATTTATAGTGGACTACCAACTCCAACTAGAACAGGATATACCTTTGCAGGATGGTATACAGAAAGAGAGGGAGGAA
>JAAWCL010000269.1 GCA_022793235.1 Bacilli bacterium
AATTTACTTGTTATCGTTTGATCAAAATCTATGACTATATAAAAATTATCTTTAATATCCTTTACTTTATTCGTTTGCATATTCCAACCTCCTATGTATTATTTTTAAATTACTGCATAAAATATCTTTAGCACTTGTTGACAAATGCTTTTAAAAATTGTATAATTATTATACAGAGATCACAAAGATGGACGATGTAACACCGACTTTAGGTGTGTTGGATTAGCAAAAGCTAGTCCCATCGTCTACTTTTATTTATAAAATTTAATTCCTGGTCCATATATGTTATTTTTTTTACTAACTATTGCAGGTAGTAATACATTAAAAAATTCATTATCTTCCCTTTCATATTTTTTGTGTATTGCACCTGCACAAAAATCTGCCATTTGAACCCCAGAAAAATCATCAGAATCTACAAATATAATACTTTCACAAAAGTTAGGAAATTTAACAAAATGCGTTCCCATATTTTTTGCTCTTAAATATGATATTTGCAACTCTTTATCTAGTTTATTGCTATTAATGCTTTGTCTACTATCCGCTATCATAATTGTAGGAATTAAATCTTCCTTTTGTTTTTTCTTTGTAGTTTCCATACAACTTCTTTCCATTAATAAATGAAGTGCTACTGCATACAAATCATTTGGAGATTTAATATAATCTTTATTTTTATAGCAACTTTCTTTATCCATAACAATTCCGATTACAGAGTTTTTATATCTACTAATAACACTAATTATTTCTAATTTCATATTTTTATATTGTTCAAAATTTAATCCTAATTTTGAATATGTAGTATGCCATTTTATTTCATGTTGTTTGTCTAAACCATATTTAATTTTTATATCTCGCATATGCTTTTCAATTTCTAAGATTTTATCAGCATCTATCATGAAACCAGCTAATGTAAAATATTTACTAGCATTTTCTACTAACTTATTATTTTCTTTATCGAACCCTCCAGGTTGCCCTGATTCATCCAAAAATACAATATACATTATATATTACTTCACCTCTTAAATTATTTTTGATTAATATATTTTTTAATTTCTTCTCTTACATATTCCCATCTATTTTTTATGA
>JAAWCL010000128.1 GCA_022793235.1 Bacilli bacterium
AGGAAAAAAGAACATTTAAACGATGTTCTATATTGACATGCATTTAATCAAAAATTTGAAGAAAAAAATATTAAAATTTGTCTATAAGATGTTTTTTGGTTGAAATTCGATATTTTTTTAAGTAAAAAACCTAAACTTAAATTTTTTACTAATAGACAAATTCTTACTTTTAGTATATAATGTAGAAAGTTAGTTCTTTTATGTTTAAAAATTAACAAATAAAGAAAGGAGAAATAATGGAACAAAAAAAACCTAATGGAACAAAAATCGTTGTTTTGGGAGGTTTAGGAGAAGTTGGAAAAAATATGTATTGTGTTATGCATGATAATAATATTGTTATTATTGATGCAGGAGTTAGTTTTCCAGAAAGTGAACTTTTAGGAATTGATTATATATTACCAGACTTTACTTTTTTAAAGGAAAATGAGGATAAGGTTAAGGCTTTGCTCATTACTCATGGTCATGAAGATCATATAGGAGGTATTCCCTTTTTACTTCAAAGTATTCGTGTGCCTGCTATCTATGCACCTAGACATGCTAAGGAATTAATTGCTGTCAAGCTTGAAGACAAGAATATTCGTTATGATAATTTAAATGCATATACAGAAGATATGAAATTAAAATTCGGAACTATTGATGTTGAGTTTTTTAGAACTACTCATTCTATTCCAGATTCGCATGGTATATCTTTAACTACTCCTGATGGTAGAATTATTACTACAGGTGATTTTAAATTTGATCTTACTCCTATAGGTCCTGTTGCTGATTTATATAAGATGGCAAAATTGGGACATGAGGGTGTTGATTTATTAATTAGTGAATCAACCAATGCTCTAAATGGCGGTTTTTCTACGAGTGAATCTAAAGTAGATGATGCATTATGTGAGATGTTTGATACTTATTTACAAAAAAGAATTATTATTGCTACCTTTGCTTCTAATATTTATCGTGTAAAACATATTTTTGAAACATGCTATAAGCATAATCGGAAAATTTGTGTTTTTGGTAGAAGTATGGAGAATAATATTAAGATTTCTACAGAGGGTGGATATATTGATCATAAGGAGTTATTAATTACTGCAGATGAAGTAAATAATTATAAACCTGGAGAGGTTGCTATTCTTTGTACAGGTTCACAAGGAGAACCTCTGGCTGCTCTTTCTAGGATGTCTAATGGAAATCATAAATATGTAAAGCTTAGACCAGATGATATTGTTATTTTTTCTTCTTCTGCTATTCCAGGGAATGCTCTTAGTATTTCTAAAATCATAAATAAGCTTTGTCTTAATGGAGTCAGAGTTTATACTAATAAGGCTCTTTCTGATTTACATACTTCTGGTCATGCGAATGAAGAAGAATTAAAATTAATGATTCGTTTGATTAATCCTAAATATTTGATGCCTTTTCATGGAGATTATCGCATGTTGAAACATCATGCTGATATAGGGACTTTATGTGGTATTCCCAAAGAAAATACTTTTGTAATAAAAAATGGAGATACTCTTGATTTGGTTAATCATGTTATTACTAAAGGTGAAAGTAATCCTGGGGCTGATATTTATGTAGATGGTAATCGTATTGGTGAAATAGGTGGTGCTGTTATTAAGGATAGAAAAACTATGGCTAATGATGGCATACTTGTTGTCATTATAAATGTAGATATGAAAAAACGTGAGTTATTAGTAAAACCCAATATTACAACACGTGGATTTGTACAAGTCAATGAAAATGAAGAACTAATTAGAAAAATTGAATATTTGTCAGAAAAAATCATAAAAGAACAACTGGCAGATCCACATTCTACATTTGCTACGATTAAAATTGAGTTGACTTCTAAATTGAACTCCTACATTGGAGAGTTAACAGGAAGAAGACCTATTGTATTACCAGTCATTTTGGATATAAAAAAAGAGGCTACTACAGAAGTTAAGTAGACTTTTTTTATTTTTTGGGTAATTATTCTTTCAACATAGAAAAAGAATGAACTTTTTCTTCATTCTATTTGGCTTCTTCTTCTGCTCTAGTTTCTCTTACTACTGTAATTTTAATTGTACCAGGATATTTCATTGTTGCTTCTATTCTTTCTTTTACATCTCTTGCTATTTTATGTGCAGATATATCATCTATTTCCTCTGGTTTTACAAGAACTCTTAATTCTCTTCCTGCTTGTAGGGCATATGCTTTTTCTACTCCATCAATATTATTTCCCACTTCTTCTAATTGTGAAAGTCTTTGAATGTAATTTTCTAAAGAATCATTTCTAGCACCAGGACGTGAGGCACTTAAGCTATCTGCAATGGCTACAATGTTAGATATAAAGCTAGTTGCTTCTACATCTCCATGGTGTGAGGCTATAGCATTAGTAATTGTTTCATTTTCATGAAATTTTTTTGCTATGTTTATTCCTAATTCTACATGGCTACCTTCTATATCATGATCAATTGCTTTTCCTATATCATGTAATAGACCTGCTCTTTTTGCTAGACCTACATCTTCTGATAATTCACTTGCTATCACCCCTGATAATTGTGCTACTTCAATTGAATGTTGCAAGGCATTTTGTCCATAGCTTGTTCTAAAGTGTAATCTACCAATTATTTCTACTAAACTTGGATCTACTCTCGTAATTCCTAATTCAAATAAGGCATCATTTCCATATTCTATAATTTTTTGTTTCATGTCCTTACTTACTTTATCATACACTTCTTCTATTCTTGTTGGATGTATTCTTCCATCTTTTATTAATGTTTCTAAAGTAATTCTTGCAATTTCTCTTCTTAATGGATCAAAACTAGACACTACTACAGCTTCTGGTGTATCATCTATTATTAAATCTACTCCTGTTATAGCTTCTATAGTTCTTATATTTCTTCCTTCTCTACCAATAATTCTTCCTTTCATATCATCATTTGGTAGACTTATTACTGTTACAGTTTGATCACTGGCTATATCTGCTGCATAACGTTGCATGGATGAAATTAACATATCTTTTGCCTTTTTATCAGCTGTTAATTTTGCCTCCATTTCTTGCTCTTTTATATATTGTCCTATTTGCTTAGTCATGCTTTGCTTTACTTCTTCAAATAAAGTTTTTCTAGCTTCTTCCTTTGTCATTTCAGATATTTTTTGCAATATTTCTGATTGTTCCTTTTTTATTTCCTCCACTTTACTTTTTTCTTCTTGGATTTCATTTGTTTTTGTATTTATTTTTTCTTCTTTTTCGTCAAGAAGGGTTTCTCTTTTTTGATAAAGCTCGTCTCTTTTGTCCATGCTGGCTTCTCTTTGTAAAAGGCGTTCCTCACTCATTTTTATCTCATCTTTTTTTTCTTTTACAAAGTTCATCTCTTCTTTTTTTATTTGTTCTAATTCGCTTTTTGTATCTTTTATTAGTTGTTTTCTTGTGTTTTCAGCACTTTCTTTTGCTTCTTCTATAATTTTTATCGCTTCTAGTGAAGCATTATTTTTTTTCATATGAGCTATTATAATCATAAGCCCTAATCCGCTTGTTAATCCAATAATATAGAGTAAAATGGAGAATGCTATATTATTCATTACTCCTCCATTTCTAGAATTTATATTTAAATATTTATTTAAATCTTCATCCATTTTTATTGTAAAAGTCTTTTGATAGATTGTCAAGTATAATTCTATACTTGATTTTTCCTCCTTTTTAGTTTGATCTAGAGAAAGTGTCTTATATATATTCGTTTAATTTTTAGTGAATAGGGAATATGAATGTTGATTGTTCTATTTTTTGATTTGTGTATAGTTATTATTTCTTATTATCTTTTTTATTATATTTTTTACAATATATAATTTAGTTTGATAAATACTTAATTTATTTTTCTAAGTCTAGAATATTTTTATAGCTTTTATCCCTCTATTATCTTTCTTTTTTTGTATTTTTAGTTCATTTATTCTCATTATAATATTATTTTGTTGTCAATTTTAATAGTGTTTCTTTTCCATTTTTCATATTTATATTTGCCATTATTCCTATTAAAAAGAAAGATATTTTATTCACTTTTATTATCTTTCTTTTCTTTATTATTTGCTTTGATATCTATTTCATAAAATTCTCTTACTTTTTGTTCTATTTCGTCACGTAATTCTATATGATCTTTTAATAGAAGTTTTACATTTTCTTTTCCTTGGCCTAATTTTTCTCCCTGATAGGAATACCAAGCTCCCATTTTTTCTACAACTCCAGCTTCAACACCTAAGTCTATGATTTCTCCTTCTTTACTTACTCCTTCGCCATACATTATGTCAACTGATGTTGTTTTAAATGGTGGTGCTACTTTATTTTTTACTACCTTGATATTTGTTTTATTTCCTATAATACCATCACCTATTTTTAAAGCTTCACTTTTTCTTACTTCTAGCCTTATAGTGGAATAAAACTTTAACGCTCTTCCTCCTGTTGTCGTTTCAGGATTTCCAAACATTACACCTACTTTTTCTCTTAATTGATTAATAAATATAGCAATTGTATTCGTCTTATTAATTGTACCTGCAAGTTTTCTTAATGCTTGACTCATTAATCGCGCTTGTAATCCAACATGGCTATCTCCCATTTCACCATCTATCTCTGCTTTTGGAACTAAGGCTGCTACCGAGTCAATTACAATAATGCTGATAGCTTCACTTTTTACTAAGGCATCACATATTTCTAGGGCTTGTTCTCCTGTATCTGGTTGACTTAATAAGAGTTCATTAATATTTACTCCTAATTTCTTTGCATATACTGGATCTAGGGCATGTTCTGCATCTATGAAGGCTGCTCTTCCTCCATTTTTTTGTACTGATGCTATTGCTTGTAACGCAAATGTAGTTTTTCCACTCGATTCAGGTCCATATATTTCTACTATTCTTCCTCTTGGAAACCCTCCTACTCCTAAGGCAATATCTAAGGATAGGCATCCTGTTGAAATTACATCTACATTCATATGTGTTGTATCTCCAAGTTTCATAATTGAGCCTTTTCCGAACTGTTTTTCTATATTTAATAAGACTTGTTCTAAGTCTTTATCTTTAGTGTCTGTCTTTTTCATAATTCCTCCTACATTCCCTACTTCTTAATCTTATAATACATAATTCGAAAATGCAATATTCTTATTCTATTTATATAAATTAATTCAATAAAAAAGAACACTTCTGTTCTTTTTTTTACTTCCTATTAGGATAAAATTTCTTCTTTTTCTCCAAATATTAATTTTTTATGCAAATTATAGTATTCTATTCCTGAAATAATAGACATTACTGCACCAATTATAAGAAAGAAAGTTCCTACGTTTAGATTCATTATTTCAAATGGCAAATTATAGAAAAGAACTAGTACGATTCCTATCATAAGAGAGGCTGTTTTGATTTTTCCTGTCTTGATTGCTGCTACAACTTTTCCTTTCCCTGCTGATTGCATTTTAATAGCATCTACAAATGTATCTCTTAGGACTGTTATTACTGGAATTATCGGGTATATAAAGCCCTGGCATGCTAGAATAATTAAAATCGTATTTACTAATATTTTATCTGCTATAGCATCTAACATTTTTCCAAGATCTGTTACTTGATTATTTTTTCTTGCTAAATATCCATCAATAAAGTCTGTTATACTTGCTATTATAAATAATATTCCTGCAACTATATATTCACTTTTTATCACAATGCCACTTACTGTATATTGTGGAAATTCTACTCCTACTGCGTAAAATGGAAATAGTAAAATAAATATAATAATAAAGGTCATAATTATTCTCATGATAGTGAGTTTAGTAGGTAAATTCATATATATCCTCCCAAAGAGGCTTTAGTTCTGTTTTTCGTATTTCCTCTTTACTTATATTTTTGATTATGATTAAGGCAATGGATGTAATTAACAAAATAATAGAAAACCAGATTAAAATTGGCCAAATATTTATTTTTCTTCTTCGTATTAATGTATATGGAGATCTTATATCCCTTTTTTCTTCATTTGTTTTGCTTACTTCTTTCTGTTCTGCTTCTCTTATATCTTGTAATGATATCTTTGATGTTTTTTCAAATAGAAATTCATTAAATACATCTAATACTTCATCTGGATTTAAACCTAAATATTTCGTATAAGTTATAATGTGTTCTTTTAACTCATAAATATCCCTAAAGGCTTTGGTATTCCCACTTTCTATATTTTCAAGTTGTGTTATTGAAAGGGATAAGTCCGATGCTGCTTCATCTAAACTTACTCCATTGCTAATTCTAGCTCTTTTTAAAAAACTACCTAATTCTTTCAAAATAAACACCTCTTTATAAACAAATAATATTTAATAAGCCATGTTCTGTACCTATAAAGGTGACAAACATCTATCTACTGATCTCTCAGTCTTTAACATTCGTTCTTATTCCTTTGTTAAAGCTCCCCTACCATAATTTGGGTTTCTCACTCGTGGAGTTTACCTCGTTTCACTCTTTAATTTCTTAAAAAATCGTCACTGTGGCACTTTTTAAAAAATAACCTTATCCAAAGACTTAGGTTATTTTTTTGTCGTTAGAATTTTTCTACCTTAGGTTATTTTTTCCCTAAGCACGAACACTACAATCATCACAGATTGTGTGAGCATGGACTTTCCTC
The DNA here is from genome assembly GCA_022793235.1 of Bacilli bacterium. Classification (GTDB taxonomy): domain Bacteria; phylum Bacillota_I; class Bacilli_A; order RF39; family UBA660; genus UBA2730. Next base: position 6,611 of record JAAWCL010000128.1, read on the forward strand.
AATACGATTAATCGTATCGCGTTTGTCTAAAATATTATTTATTTTTATTCTTCATTTTCATCAGGTTCTTCTTTATTTGCTAGATTCTCTTTTGTTGTATCACTTCCATAAACAATTTTTTCAAGCCTAGATAGTCTACGCATAATATCTAGATTTGACATTTCATTTGATTCATTATTTTTGGCAAATGTTGCTTGATTTTTAGCAATTCTAAGCTCTTGTTTTAAGTTCATTACTTCTGCTAATAAATCTGCTTTTTCTCTTTCTAGATCATTTACCATATTAAAAAATTGTTCATAATCACCTATTATAGTATCTAGAAACTGGTCTACCTCTTTTAGGCGATAACCACGTGTATCTATCTTAAATTCTTTTTCTAAAATTTCCTGTGGCGTAAGCACTATTTTATTTTGGTACATTTTATCACCAATCCCTTTACAGTAATATTATTGCAAAAACAAAGTATTTTGTCAATTCTTTTCCTAGTCTAAAACTTGATTGTTACAGGTAATTTTTCATAAATGAATATAATACAGGTTTTTTCTGTCAATATATGTCTAATTTATTTCCTTTTGTTTATTTTAATCGCTTTATGTTTTAATTTTATGTATTTTATATCTGTAAGCATTTTGTTTATTTTATATATTATTTCTTCATTCATATTGTTCCTCCATCTCTATTATAAATTATTACTATTATTTTGTTATCAATACGACAAAACTTGTCTTTTTTCTATCTTTATTCTATTTTCACTACTTATAATAGATCATATTAGGAATTTTTTTATGAATATATTCTTTTGATTTCTTATTGTCTGGAAGTTTAGAAAATATTTTTAATTCTAGTGAATATTTCCTTTCTTTTATTAGGAGATTTAATATAGATATATTTTATAATTTACTATGTTATGTCATATTTATTATGATTATGTCTTTTTTAGGATTTAATCCTACTTTTAGATAAGTTTCTTACTCTACTATTTATCGTTCTTTTGTAGATTATTTTTTAGTCATTTTTGTTTACTTGTTGTGGTAATAAAGTAAAATCCTTGTCTTTAAATTCATAAATTGTTTTTGCAGATATATTTTTATAGTTTTCTGTTGTAAAGGTTTCCCCATATTCAAAAATATTTAGGTTCAGATAATTTCCTAGCGCGAATTTTGTTTGATTGTTTGTAAAATAAACATAGTATTTCTCATTTTCCTGCGTTTCATTTATATTTTCTAGATAAATTCTTTTTCCTCCAACACAATTTACTTGTTCAATTACTTTTATTGTTATTATCTTTTTTGTTTTGCTTGATGTAAGCGCAATGGCTATACTTCCTGAAATAAAACTTAATCCAAGTCCTGTAAACAAGATGATGAAAAAGTATTTTGAGGCTCCTTTTTCATAAACTTTATTTGGATTTTTTGAATTATATTTTAATTGTATTATCTTAGCTGGTGTATTTTGCGTTAATTCTTTAGGTGTATAAAAATATTCTTTTCTTTTTATTTTATACTTATAATTTCCACGATAATATACTAATCCACCCTTTTCTACCTTATCATAATCGATTAAATCTGCTACTGTTACTATATAATTTTTATATTTGTTATTGTCATCTACCAATAAATAGGTTGCTGCTGCTGCTAGAATTAATCCTATAAATATTAAATAAATAAATATTTTTCTTAGCATTTTTTTTGTACTATTTCCTTCTATTTCTTCCTTTTCTGTTTTATTTGGAAGATTACTATTTGGCGTCATATTATTGGATGTTCTCTCTACTGGTTGTGTTCTATTATTCTGAGAAATCGTAGGTTGCATATTTTGTGGATAAGAAGGTACTACTTGGGATGGCATTTGATTATTATATTGTGTAACTGTTTGATTTTGCACTGAAGGTTGTACTACTTGGTTTTGATTTATCATTTGAGGAGGTAGACTATTATTCTCTGATTTTATTGGTATAGTTTGATTTAGACTATTATTTGGTAATGGTGTGGGCATGACTTTTTGTGTAGGGAGGTTTGGTTCTTTTGAAACTACATTATTATTTGTATTTTCTGTCATATTTTTATTCATTTTTACCCTTCTTCCTATTCTTTTTTATTTTCTACTTTTATTTTAACATATTTTTTCTTTATTTTAATACTATAAGTTTATAAATTTCTCTTTCTTTTTTAGTTTTGATTTCAAATAAAAAATCCACTTCAATGTGAATTTTTCTTATTATTCTTTCTCGTTTACAATTAATTTTTGTCCAATTGTTACTGAATTGTCTTTTAAATTATTTATTTTTTTTAATTCTTGAAAAGATAAATTATGAGAAGATGCAATACTCCATAATGTATCTCCATTTTGGACTGTATAATAATTTCTAGATTGAATAGTAGTTGGTACTTTTAATATATCATTTATTTTTAAATTTATACTTTGTAATTCATTATAATTGATCAAATTAGTTACTGTTGTATTGTATTTTTTTGCTATAAGCCACAAACTGTCTCCTCTTTTTACATGGTATTCTTCTTCTTTTTCTTCTCTTGTGGGTTCCTCTTGTAATACCTCTGTATTTAGGAGATTATTTAAATTTTCAGTTTCTTCTTTTTTTATCTGATTATTATTTGTTGGTAGTATTGTAGTATAATCTTGTAATTCTGATGGTTGTTCTGTTAATAATGGTGATGTTAATTCTGGTACTGGGGCTTCTTCATCTACCACTGTTATATCTCCTTCTTGTGTATTGGTTATAGGATTGTATTCTTCTATTTCTGTTTCTGATATATAAGTATCATTGGGTGATGGAATTGTTAATATTTGTCCTATTTGTAAGATATCCGTTGTTAAGTTGTTTACTGCTCTTAATTTTTCTACTGTGGTATTAAATTTATTTGCTATACTCCAAAGGCTGTCTCCTCTTTGAACTGTGTAGGTTGTCTCCATAATTGGTGGTTCTGGCGGGCGTGTTGTTGTCACTGGAATTAATAATACTTGTCCTACTTGTAATATATTACTTGTTAGATTGTTTAAATTTATAATATCATTTACTGATACATTATATTCATTTGCTATTTTCCAAAGGCTATCTCCTTTTTTTACTGTATAACTGATGGTAGTTTCTGGTTTTTCTTCGTTATTTTCGTTTGGTACTATTAGTTCTTGTCCTATTTGTAGAGTATCGCTTGTTAATCGATTCAAATTTCTTAAATTTTCTACTGTAGTATTAAATTTATTTGCTATACTCCAAAGGCTATCTCCTTTTTGCACAATATAGGTTGTTGTATTAGTAGATGGTGGTATTTCTGTTTCTTTTATAATTAATATTTGTCCTACTTGCAATATATCACTTGTTAGGTTATTCAACTTCCTTAAATTTTCTACTGTGGTATTAAATTTATTTGCTATACTCCAAAGACTATCTCCTTTTTGTACTATATAGGTTGTGACATCTTCTGGATTAGAAGATTCTTTTATTAATAATTTTTGTCCGATTTGTAGAATATCACTTGTTAAGTTATTTAATTTTCTTAAATTTTCTACTGTAGTATTAAATTTGTTTGCTATACTCCAAAGGCTGTCTCCCTTTTGAACTGTATAGTACTCTCCTGTTATAGAAGTGTTAGGTGGTGTATAGGTATATCCAGCATAATTTGTTATGGCTTTTACTGTTCCTTCTACATAGTCTTCTAAATTGTTTCTTAGCTTGTTGGCATCAGCTTTATTATCTATAAATCCATATTCGACTAAAATTGGTTCTGTCTTTCCTGTTAGTCTTTGAATAAAGTAATAATCTTTACTTGGATCCTCAGGAAGTCTTTTTTGATATACTTTACGTTTTTTTTGACCCGCTGCACCAATCTCATCTAAGACTGCTTGTGCTAATGTATCTTTATTTCTAAGTGCATAAACTACCTCTGCACCTTCGCCACCTGGCGATAATCAATGTGTAGTTATTTTATTTATTCTATATAATTCCATAATGAAATTTGCATTTCAATTTTAGAAATCATTTTTTCTAAATCATAAACCGATTTAAAATCTTCCCATTTAGATATTTCTAATATTTTTCTTGCAAAATCAGTTTTATCTCTCAAAAACTTTTTACCTTCACCCTTTTTTAATTTATCAATATAATCTTCAATATTTTCATATTTTCCAAATTTATGTTTACTTTTTTCTTTGCCATAATACCTTTTTAAAAGTTCTTCAGGAATATAATTTTCAATTTCTCTCCCTTTAGTTACCCAAGTCATAATCTGATTTTTATTTGCTTCCGATATAATTCTTTTTTTCGTTTTATTCAATGGGGTAGTAACAGTTCTCTTATCACTATCTAGTATTATTATTGCATTTCGATTAATATTCATTAAATTTATTAATTCATTTTCAGATTCTAAACTAAGATTAGATAATAATCTTCCACCATAAAAAACACATTGATAATCTTGACCTTCTCTTATTTCTCCTAATCCATACATCTCTAACCATCTATTAATATATATTCTATCAGATGGTCCTTCAACCCAAATGACACCATTAGATTGTAATAAGTCACTTGCCTTTACTCCAAGATCATTAAGTATAGAATTTTTTTGTATTTTACTAGTAATATTAACTACTTCAACATCTCCTAAATATTTTTGAACATGAAATATACTTACTATATCATTATTTTGATATGCATCTAAAGTAACATTTGAATGTGTTGTAAGAAAAAATATTGCACCATCATCAGTTAAACTCTCTATATATTTGAGAAGTCTTCTCTGTAAAGAAGGATGTAAATTATTCTCTAATTCCTCGAATAAAAACAAATAATTATCTATACTTTTATTTTCAACATTCGGAATCAAAATAGTATAAACTAAAACCATTAATATAGTTTTTAATCCGCTACCCGAATCGGATAATGCAATTCTTCCTTTTTCTTCTTCTCTTAAAAATATTTCCCACTTCGTACCAAATTCAGTTTCTATTTGTTGTGTAGTAATCTCCGTAAATGTTATATCTTCTCCCATGATTTCATTCAATTTGTTGAGAAGATCATGTCTAACTAAATTTTCATCATATTCATTTCTATTTAAATAATTAGTTATTATTCTAGTAACTCCATTACCATTAGAATCAACATTCATATTATTATCATTATCTTCTGAAAAAACATTTCTTTCTGCTAAAATTCTTTTTGTATTTCTAGTTTGAACATTTATTCTTTCTGAAATAACACTCCATTTAGATATATGTTCCATAGGAAGTTCATTATTATATAATTCAAAATCACTAACCACTTGATTTTTTTTATTACCTATTTTAAAAGTAATATTTTTACCAATAAATTGCTTACCATACTCATAATGATTTCCATTGATTGACCCTCCAGAATATGATGGACTAAATACTCCTGCAATCAAATCATCACTCATAGCTTTAGTTAAAAAAATATTTTCCCTTTCACCTATTGGCTTTGAACCATAAATCATTTCCACAATATCTAAAATACTAGATTTTCCAATATTATTTTTTCCAATAATAATATTTATTGGTTTTAAATTACTTAATTCAAAATTTTTAAAACATTTATAATCCTTTACCTGAATTCTTTCTATATCCATAACCCTCACCACAATTTCTAATAAGTAGTTTATCATTTTCTATGTACAACCTTGTCTCAAGTTGAAACAAAGTTAATTATTCAATATACTAAATTTATATATTATTTCAACATTTCTATCTTTATCAATAATAATTTTGTCTATTATTGCTTGCAAAAGTTCCCTTGATGGATTTTCAATATCA
>JAAWCL010000270.1 GCA_022793235.1 Bacilli bacterium
ATTCTTACCAGCTTTTCTTTAAAATTAGGTAAATCCATTTGTTTCATTAATTTTTCACTAATTTCTCTTACTTGTCTTTGTTTTTTCACATATACATATGACTTTTCATATATTGTATAATATTGGTTTAAATTTCTATTTTCAAATTTATCATCTACATCATAATTGTTTCTGACATCTATTACTAAATAATCTATTTTATGTTCTTCTAATTTTGATAACACTCTTGGTATTGCCTTTTTGCTAAACCCAATTTTAGAAATATTGTCTTTTCCTTTTGGTTTTATTTGATAATTAAATAAATATGAAAGTATGTATGAGTCTTTTCCATATGACTCACAAAATGCACCAACTTTAAAAATTAATAATGTTTTTGGGTGTATTTCTTTTATATTTCTTACCATATTTATTAAACTCATATTCTTCTCCTAATCTACATTTGTGCGAGCACTGGCAGACCAAAAGCCTGCCCGTGCTGTTCTTCTTTATCAAACTAGATTCGTTTGTTCTATATTATTTATTTTCTAACGTATATTTGCTATTGAATACAGATGTTGGAATACAAACTATGGGGCGAACCGCACGAGAGTAGTTGTCGACGCCGTTGCCGCCGAAATAGCCGTTGTCACCGCTCACGAGCAACTCGTTGAAGCCGTTGCCGTAGCGAGGCGAAGCAAGCCACCAATAAGATGATGTACTTTTATTGTAGATTCCATAATTATCATCAACTGATAACCAATTACTTCCTGTATTTTCTGTATAACCATATGTTCCTAAACCTAATGTAATGATACTTGATTTATTGTTCCTGTTATTATAAGATGCTGCAAATAATTCTGCTGTTGGACTTCCAATCGCAAATACGGCATCCATATTTTTATAACTACTCCACATTCCTGAATCTGATGTATCAGTTAACCATGCCGTTGTTCTAATACTAAGATTTTCATTGGTTGATGTAAATAATGAATTTATAATTGGATTTAATTTTTGTCCTACTGTACTTACATCTGCTCCTGTTTTGTATTTTAGTTCTTCTCCATTTTTCATTGTTGTATAATAATCACTTGGCTTATAACTTCCAACACATTCATCTGTTATTAAATATGTATAATTACTATCTTGATAAAATAATCTCCATACATTTGTACTCATTTCTGACGCTTGTACCGTATATTCTGGTACCTTCCATCCATATTTGTCTGTATTTTGAGCATCCGATTCATTGGTTCCTAGTGTAAATGTTTTTTCGTCAAATTCAGGAGTTGCTGGAATCTCTCCTCCAAATGTTCCATTCCATATATCGGATATTTTGATAGCATGACTTCCATATTCTGTTTTTGACGTTAATGTTAATGTTGTCAAGTCTTCTGGTAATGCTTCTGCTGTTGGGATATCATCAAAATAATCATTTAATATTTTTACAAATTGTGTTTTTGTAATATCTCCACTTTTATTTTCTGCTTGTGTTCCTAAGATATCAACTCGTGCTCTTTCTATGGTATCTGCTATTTCTGTTTGTTCCTTTGCTGTATTTGCCTTCGTTAACACTCCATTTTCTCCCGTTAGTGTCGCGATACTGATTCCCGCTAAAATCAATAACACAATAATTGTTATAACAAGTGCTATCAGTGTGATTCCTCTATTTTCTTTTTGGTTTGTTAAAATTTGTTTCTTCATCTTATGTAATCCTCCTATTAATATTTTCTCTTATTTTTTATAACATAACTATTACTATTTTTTCAAT
>JAAWCL010000271.1 GCA_022793235.1 Bacilli bacterium
AAACTAATTAATGAATTAAATCGCTTAAAAGAAAGAAATATTATCCCAATAAAAAAAGACTTTTCTAAACTCGACAATATTATAAATTCTAATTACAAAGAAATATATTCTAATCTTTCAAAAAACAGTAGAAAGAAATTTTGGCTAACTATTATTGATAAAATATTTATAAAAGATGGACAAATTAAAGAGGTTACATTCCTGTAACCTCTTTAATTTTTAGTCGTTACTTATTTGAGGTGCATCTACTGGGCAAACACCTGCACATGTTCCACATCCTATGCATGCATTTTCATCTATTTCATATTTGTCAGCTCCTTGTGATATGCATTCTACAGGACAATTTGCTGCACATGCTCCACAACTTATACATTTATCTGTAATCTTATATGCCATTTTTTTCGCCTCCTTTACTATATATATTCTTCTGTTTGTTTGTCTAATTCTTCTAGTTTTTCTAGTTCTTTTAATTGTTTTATATCTTCTTTGTTCATTCCTTTTAAATCATCTTTTTCCTCTACATCTTTTATTACTTTAATATCAGTTGCATTAAATTTTTTATAATAAAATCCTTCTTTATCCTTAAATTTAACTCTTACTTTTTCTTTTAATATTTCAATAGAATCTACTATTCCTTCTCCATCTTCTTGCGTTTTTACTATTGCTCCAACTTTTGGAAGTCTTGACAATTTTTCTTCATATACATCTTGCTCATACTTTAAACAACACATTAATCTTCCACAATTTCCAGAAATTTTTGATGGATTAAGCGATATATTTTGTTCCTTTGCCATTTTTATTGATACTGTTTCAAAATTACCTAAAAATGAACAACAACATAATTCTCTTCCACATACACCATTTCCACCGATTCTTTTTACCTCATCTCTTACCCCTATTTGGCGAAGTTCTATTCTTGTTTTAAATATTGCTGCAAGATCTTTTACTAATTCTCTAAAGTCTATTCTTCCATCTGCTGTAAAATAAAATAATATTTTGCTATTATCAAATTTATATTCTACATCTGTTAATGTCATATCTAAATTATGTTCTTTAATCTTTTTTGAGCAAACATCATATGCTTCTTTTTCTTTCTGCTTGCATTCA
>JAAWCL010000272.1 GCA_022793235.1 Bacilli bacterium
ATATAAATATTTAGTACCAATATTAATATCATCTGCAATAATAATGTATAAACACAGACAAAGTATATATCGTATACTTACAAAACAAGAAAATAAAATAAGGTAAACAAAAAAAGAGGTAAAAAAGTGGAAATTAATTGTAAATTAGAAGAATATATAAATAACCAAATAATTCCAGAATATAATAAAAATGAAACAGCGCATGGAATAGAACATATAGAATATGTAATAAATAGAAGTTTAAAACTAGCCAAAAAGTATAATCTTAATTTAGATATTGCATATACTATAGCTGCGTATCATGATATAGGTCATCATATAGATGCAAAAAATCACGAAAAAGTATCAGCAGATATATTTTATCATGATGAATATATTCATAATTTTTTTAATGATGATGAAATAACAGTTATAAAAGAAGCTATAGAAGACCATAGAGCATCTTCTAAAAATGATCCTAGAAGCATATATGGAAAGATAGTATCTGATGCGGATAAAAATACAGAAGTTGAAATATTTTTTAAAAGGTCTATTATTTATACTTTTAAGTATTATCCTAATTATTCAAAAGAACAATGTTTAGAAAGAGTATATAATTATTGTATTGAAAAGTTTGGAGAAGAAGGGTATGCTAAATCATATTTAGAAGATGAAAAATACGAAGAATATTTAAAATCTTTAAGAAATTTGATAAAAAATAAAACAGAATTTAAAAATATGTTTGAAACAATTTATAAACAAATTGTTTAGTATATATTAAAAGTAAAGGAGAGAAAAAATATGAGTGAATTTTTAATATTTGGACACAAAAGTCCTGACACAGATTCTATTTGCGCATCATTAGTAATGGAGAAATTTAATAAAAATAATGGAATAGATGCTAAAGCAGTAAGACTTGGAGAACTTAATAAAGAAACAAAATATGTATTAGAAAAATTAGGGATAGAAGCGCCAAGATTAATAGAAAAAGTAGAAAATGGGCAACAAGTAATATTAGTTGATCATAATTCATTTTCTGAGAGTGTAAATAATATTGAAAATGCAAAAATTGAAATGGTAGTTGATCACCATAAATTAAGCGGAATAGTTACAGCAGAACCTCTATATTATTTAGCAGAAC
>JAAWCL010000129.1 GCA_022793235.1 Bacilli bacterium
AAAACATATAGATATTATTAATCTCTTTTTCATATTTTTTACTGTACTATTATTATCAATTACTTTTTCTCTTTTATTTTGTTTTTTATTATTTTCTTTATCATTACTTATTTTTGCTTCATAACCTGCATCTACAACTGCTTTTATAATTTTATCATTATTAATGATATTTTCGTTATATTCTACTATCATATTATTTGATAATAGATTAACTCCTACCTTCTGTACTCCTTCTAATTTTTTAACTGCTTTTTCTACATGTGATGAACAGCTACTACAAGTCATTCCTTGAATATCAAATTTAGCTTTTTGCATATTTTATTATTTGCTCCTTTCTTTTTATAGTATTTGAGTATTTATAAAATTATACTTTTTTAAATAAGGGTCACAATTGCTGTGACCCCATTTTTGTTTTTTACTAGTCAGCTACTTGTTCTCACAAGTCTGATTTCCTACTGTGCAGGAAGTTTTACATGCTGACTGGCATGATGTCTGACATTCTCCACATCCTATATTTTTAGTTTTCCCACCAAATCCGGATGTTAATGTCATTACATGTTTTTTTGTTTCTTTCATGATAAATTCCTCCATAAAAGTAAAAACATATTTATATAGTTACATGTCTATTATACTATTATTTTTTATTTCTGTAAATTATTTACTTATAACTCTATTATTTTTTCCCAATTTAATTCTTCTTTTCCAAAATGTCCATAATTAGTAGTATTTCTATATATTGGCTTTTTTAATTCTAAATAATTGATTATTCCTCTTGGTGTTAAATCAAATTTTTCATATATCTTATTTACAATTTCTTCTTCTGGAATTGTATTTGTACCATATGTATCAACATATATTGAAACTGGCTTTGCTACCCCTATTGCATATGAAAATTGTATTTCACACTTTTTAGCATATCCATTTGCGACTATATTTTTAGCAATAAATCTTGCCATATATGCTGCTGATCTATCTACTTTTGTAGCATCTTTTCCTGAAAATGCTCCTCCTCCATGTCTTGCATATCCACCATAAGTATCTACTATAATCTTTCTTCCTGTTAACCCACTGTCTCCCAAAGGTCCTCCAATTACAAATCTACCTGTTGGATTTATAAAATATTTTGTTTTTTCATCTAATAATTCTTCTGGCACAACTTCTTTTATAACTTTTTCTTTTATGTCTTTTTTTAATATTTCTAAATCTATATATGCATTATGTTGTGTAGATATAACAATTGTATCTACTCTAATTGGCTTTTCATCTTCATATTCAATTGTAACTTGTACTTTTCCATCTGGTCTTAAATAATTGATTATATTTTGTTTTCTAACAATAGTTAATCTTTTAGCTAATTTATGTGCTAAAGATATTGGTAATGGCATTAATTCTTTTGTCTCATCACAAGCGAATCCAAACATAATTCCTTGGTCTCCTGCTCCTTCAGACTCTAGTTCTCCTTCTTTACTTTCTAATGATTTATCAACTCCTAGGGCTATATCTGGAGATTGTTTTGAAACATTTACATTGATTTTACATGTTCTATAATCTATATCTAAATTAGCATCGTCATATCCTATTTCTTTAATAGCTTGTCTTGCAATTTCTTCGATATTTACTTCTGCTACTGAACTAATTTCTCCTGTTATATAAATTTCTCCCTTTCCTGCTACTGTTTCACATGCTACTCTTGAATTTTCATCTTGGCTTAAATATGCGTCTAGAATGCTATCTGATATATAATCACATAGTTTATCTGGATGCCCTTCTGTTACACTTTCTGATGTAAATAATTTTCTCATATTATTACTTCCTTTCTTTCTACTTTTATTTCTACATATATGTTTTCAATTATTTATTTCCAATCAAAAAACCTTTGTGTAAAGTACAAAGGTTCATAATTTTGATTTAAAAAATCATCATCCAAAGCACAATTACTTTGTCGGTATTAGCACCTTATTTAAAACAGGTTGCTGTGGAGTCATAAAGCCGATTCTCTCGTCCACTCTTGATAACATATATTTGTTTAATATTATAATAGGTTAGTTCAATTATGTCAATACTATTTTTAATATTTAAAGGTTATTTGATTTATATAAAACAACTTTTAAAATCATTCATTTTCATCCAACAACCTCTCATTTGTTTTTGATGAAATTATATAATCTTTTAACATATATATTTTGTCTGTTTTCACTTCTCCTTCTTTTAAGTCTTCTAATGCTTTAATTGAGGGTGTTAGTAAAGCATCTATATTATCTGCTTTGCTAACGATTATAGCCTCAATCATTTTTCTTTCTGCCATAGAACCAGTTGCTCGAGAAGAATGGTGACTACCTATAATATGTAATATTTTTAATTTATAATCATCTGACAACTCTTCGTATTCATTCAAATATTTTTGTACAATATTACAACTATAATAAACATGTCCCATCATTTCATCTTCCATAAATTTATATGTATGTGGAAACTTATTCTCATCCCATTTAGAATAACACTTTACTTTTCCTAAATCATGAAACATTCCACAAAAAATCACTAAATCCATATCTATTACTTTACTTTCATAAGTCTTAGCAATAGTATAGGCTGTGTTACATACACCTAAAGAATGAATTAAAATACCACCTTTATATGAGTGATGTGATAAAATCTCTTCTCCATCAATTATTTTTGTACTACCACCTGGTACAGTATAAAAATCTTCCTTGTAATCTGTTAATATCCTGTTTCCAACTTCTCTTAAATATTGATTTTCTATTTTATTATTATACTCTTTTAATTTATTATATGCTAAATCTAAGTTTCTTTCATCTATCATAATAACCTCCAAAATAAATAATTTATCCTATTTTTCTATTCCATAAAAGAACTAGGATGATATGATGTAATTCCCAATTCTTCTGCTTTTCTTAAAACATCTAATCTATCATCAACAAATACTGTGTCTTTTATATTAATATTTAGTTTCTTAGCATATTCCATTATCACTTCTGGCTTTAGCATTGTTGAACTTATAAAAATTATATTCTCTTTTTTTATATTTGGATAGTTTTCTTCTAACCATTTATATTTCTGATTTATCTCATTATTAGTCACAATAGTTCCCAAAACAAATACTTTCTCAGAATCTAATCTATTAATCACATTTTGCATTGTTTTTAGTGGTCTTGCTTTATAAAATAAGTCTGCAAATAATAAATTTGCTAATGATTGGCATCCCAATTCTGGACAGCCTCCTCCATATAGCTTATCCTCAAATCTATATTCAGATAGAGTTCCATCTACATCAAAAAACACATATTTTCCTTCTAATTCTTCTAACATTTTATACTCCTATTCTATTATTACAATATTCTTTTAATAAAACTCTTTGATATTTATGATACATTTTATCAATAAATTCTTCAGGTTTTCCCCATAAAATCTGATGATCTTGTTCTATTGGTTCTTTAATTTTTTTATCAAATTTTGCTGTATACATTGTTGCAACTATTTTTAAATTTCCTCTACTCGAATTATACTCATAAGATATTAATTTTTCAAGTGGTCTAATATCTTTTAATGTAAATCCAGTTTCTTCTATCATTTCTCTTTTTAGTGTTTGTAATGATGTCTCTTTATTTTCTGTGCCACCACCAAAAAAGAAATATTTTCCATCGTTTGCAATAGCTATATTACCTTCATCGTCATAAACAATTGCATAAGCACATTTTCTTTCTCTATATTTTATTTTTGGATTTTTCTTAACTATTGTTCTTACCTTGCTTTTTCTCATATAAATCAAATAATATGCTAAACTAATTTGAAACACTATAAATATTGCAGATAAACCAAACATATACTTAAGTCCTTTTTCATACATAACACCACATAAAAATACGCCAACAGCTTCTCCTACAAATCTTACTATGTATCTAAAATTTGTATATCTCAATTGATATTCATTTTCTACTGCATTTATATAGTATCCATCACATACATTTTCATATGCTGTTGAAATTAGTATAGACCAAGTTATAGCAATCAATGTAATAAATGTATTATTTGATATAAATGCTATTAAATATGCCATAAATCTAATTCCAAATTTAATAGTTATTGTAATATAATCATTTTTTGGTGTTAAATATTTTAATGCTAGTATACCTATTCCATCTGCTATTAAACCTATTATTAATAAATAGTTTGTTGCTGAACTATCAGAAAAACCTAAATAATTAGTAAAAGTAAGCATTTTTAAACCTAAGCCTGTAGACATTGCAGTTGAACCTATGGTAGTATATAGCATATATATAACTTGCATTTTACTTTTCAATATGTATTTTAATATTGATGTTTCAGTTTTATTTTGTACTTCAATTGATTTGCCTACTGTTAAGTTCACATTTGTTATTATTGCAATTCCTAAAAATATTATAGATAAAAATAAACAAACATTATAATTTACAAATATACCTATAACATTTTTTCCAATTAATAGTCCTCCAACTAAAACACCTACATCTCTAAATAAATATTCTGTTAATTTTCTTTTGCTATAGATTGTATTATTTTTTATTATTGTTGTTATTAGTGGATAAATACTAGCAATTATTACATATTCTGTTAATACGTCTATTATTATTGAAACATTTATTAGTATATTGTTTAATGATTTATTTAATCCTAATAAAATTAACATATTAAAAAATTTAATTAACAAAGTAAATGATATAAAGTATTTTAGTTTATCTAATTTTATATATTTTCCTACAAAAATTATTCCTAAAACACTTATAAATGTTCCAAGGCTTATTATATTACTAATATTTGTGGCAGAAAAATTATTGTCTTCTAACCATAGCTGTCTAAAGTTCCCCCACAATCCAACTGATATACTAAAAAATGCTAGCATTATTAATATTTGATTTTCACTTTTTATCTTTTTCATTTGTTACTCCATTCTTTTATAAAATTGTATATTTCAATCCAATTGTTTATAGTAACAACATTTTCATATTGTTTTTTATCATTAGATATTCTTATTGCCTTTGTCCCTATTTTTGAAACATCTAAGCAATTATTTATTTGGTCATCTATAAATATGTTTATCCTTTCTTTTTTGCATATTGGTGCTTTTTCTTTTGCATTAACAATTAACTTATCATATTCTATATTACTCTTGTCCAACCAATTTTTACTTAGTAAATACGCATCGTTATTATGAAACTCATCAAGTCTAGCAGTTATAATATATATTTTATGTCCTTGTTTTCTTAATCTTTTTATTGTTTCTACTACACCATCTCTGGGCTTTGCATTATTTGTAATTTCCTCATGTATATTTTCCAAAAAATATTTTAATTCTTCATATGAAAAATTAAATTTTTTATATGTATCTCTATTTCTCTTTATTTTTTCAAATGGATTTTCAGAAGTCTTAATATCTTTTCCAAGTTTTTTAGCATAATTATATGCTGCATTATTTAAATCTTCCTGCACCTCTGTTAAAGTATTATCTAAATCTATCCCTATTATCATTTTTCTATCATGCACTTCCTTACTTTTTTCGACTTTATTCTAACATAACATTCGAAAAAAGAAAAGTGCTTTCATAACACTTTTCTTTCGTTTATATACTAAATTTCTATTTTCCCTCCACCTAGTACAATATCTCCTACATAAAAAACTGCAGATTGTCCTGGAGTCATTGCTCTTTGAGGCTCATCAAATACTACTTTTATATTGTTTGCTTCTTGTTTTATTTTTGCTTTTGCAACCTTTGATGAATATCTTGTTTTTACTTCTACTTCCATCCAGTCTTTTATTTCATCTACTAATAATAAATTTATATCTGTAACTGTAATT
>JAAWCL010000155.1 GCA_022793235.1 Bacilli bacterium
ATCATAAATAAACTCCGACAATATCTGTTAACGTTCTGACCAGTCCCTGAATAATTCAATATTTTCCCATTCATTTAATGACTCTTACTTTCTCATACGCTGTTGAAGTCTTAGTACCCCCCCCCCCTTTTTTCTTCGATCACCCTATTTTTGCAGTCAACAACTCCCTTTAACTGGAATACTTTATCCTCAAGAATATCAGTCAAAATCTTCAATCGTTCTTCCTCATCAAATACCTCCCTGCGTGTAACATTGCCCTTTTCACAGTCTGATATGAATCCGCCAATATGCCCAATCAAGCTTTCTCTATACTTCAAATACGTATTCGGATTATCCGGAGGGTTCCTAAAATCATATTCCACCGAACCTTCTCTGAAGTCCTCATACCAACACATATTAAAAAGCTCAAAGAAACATTCCATCCTTTCGTACATATCTACAATCCCGCAGCCATCTCTGGGTAATGCTAAAAGAACCGGCGTATGCTGTGTCAGACAAGGCAATGCACAATGTAATTTGGAAGTAACAACACATCTAGCATCTGCATATATTTGGATTAACTCACGTACTTTTTTGAATCTTTCTTCAATGCAAAGCTCCCTATGTTTCAGAAATACCTCTTGTCCAAGATTAGTCAGCTCATGGGTAATGATTTTTATTTCAATATTACTTCCAACAGTCTGCCTCACATAATATTCAACATATTCAGGAACATCTACTAAGCAAATATAACCCCCATTCATCTTTTTCATCTCAGGCAATGTCAGTGTGATGCATCCTGAATAATACGAATCTATTCCGAGAGCATCAAAATTAGTAGTCGTCGTCATGCGCGTACCTATTGGTGCAAATTCTTTCATATATCTGACAATCGGTTCATTCTGCAAAAACTCCCACATAGTACTTCTAAAATATGCGCCAATGAAAAATGGGATTATATTACCAGGAGGAAAAAAACACCATTCATAATTCCTTGGCTCTACAAATGCTCCAATTATTGTGGCTACATCCTCATCATTTTCTGACCTAAATTTATAAACACTCGTATTATCAATAAGGTAATCAATGTGAGGATAAAACAGTGATTGTGCATATGCCCAAATATCATCACCTATATTGTGTGTGTTTTTAAAGTAATATACTCCGTATTTCATATGGCCTCCTATCTCTCCATATATTTCTGATATAACTCTTCAACAAATGGTTTCGTACACCTGGTCAGCATATCCTTTGGTATCATTTCTAAAATTTCGCTAAACTCCTTTACACTTACATCATGCTTTTCCTTCACGAAATTCGCAAAATTCGGATGTGCTTTATGTCTGGCTGTCAGCATATAAAAGGGGGTATATCCCCATTGTTTCTCTCGCGAAATTGGATCAGTCACATCACTCATGACATTAATTATTGAATCAAGAGCATAATCTGCCCCCATATTCATGTTACAATAATCTGCCATTACTTCAGTACACAGGTTTCCCGCACCTCTTCCTATGCCATTAACCGTGCCGTCTATTATTATTTCTCTATCGTCAGCAGCTTCGATAAAAGCTAATGCATTCTGCATTGCCATATTCATATTGTTATGTCCATGAAACCCTATTCTTATATCTTTCTGAAGCAAGCTATCCAACACATTCACATATTGTTTGACCTGTTTCCTATCCATACATCCGAAACTATCTACTACAGCAACAGAATATAAAGGATATTCGGCTGAAAATTTCCTAATTAATGATTCAAACTCCTCAACCGAATAATCGACTGTAACCATCGGTTGAATGATTAATCCGTATCCTTTCGATACTACTCCTTTACAAAATCTGAAAGCCTGTTCAATTTGTCTTTTATAAAAAACCACTCTGATACAATCAATAGTTTGATTTGATCTATATTCCAGTTCCTCAATATCATATAAGGAGCAATCAGCCATAGCCATATATATGCTGCTTTTCCTGTGTTCAGGAAGGAACTCCGCCATCTCTTTTATTCCACCAAATTGGGTGCCGCCTACCGCAGATGTTATTGATGTAAGATATCCCATTTCTACATAGTTGATGCCAGCGTCCGTGAGATTGGTCACTGTTGACCTTATTTTCTCAGGTGTAAAAAGCCAGTTATTTACATATCCGCCATCTCTTAAAGTACAATCCAATAATGATACATTACTCATATATGAGTTACTCCTCGTTCCATTCCAAAAACATCTCCGCTAATCTGAAATCTTCATATGTATTTATATCTACAGCTTCTTTTTTCGTAACCTGTGCGATATATGGTTTATTGCCAACTCTTTTATGCAAATCAGTAAATACTGATTTGCATAAAACATATACTCCAGACGTCTCTCTCCATATTATCGGTAAGTCCTGGCTCCTGGGAATGTTAGATGCGTCAAAATTAAGCGCCGTCCCGTCTTTCCATAAAAAATCCTGTATTTTCTCAGCACAAAATGCCGAATCGAAATCACCAGACATAACAGCGCATATTTCTTTTCTGATTGTCTCTGTTTTTACAAAAGGAGCTGTCGCATGTGCATAGACATAAATATCTGCATCAACCTTCTCTATAAATGAATCAAATATCTGGGTAAAATTAGTATCCGTTTTATCCAATTCCCTGCTTCGGCTGAGAAATTTTATTTTATATGGAAGAAACCTCTCTATGGAATCATCGCTGCAATAAACATAAAGCTCGCTGATTTCTTCAACTTGTAAGAGTGTATCCAGGCAATATTGTATAAGAGGTATTTTTCCTAAAGGACGGGTATTTTTCCCCGGAAGTCTTTCATTATTTGTTTTGACAGGCACAACTGCTACCACTTTCATTTATTGTTCCTCCGGGAATAAGGCATCAAAATCAACCCTCTTAAATATATCTAAATACCCGCCTCTCGTAGCATTATAGATATTCCTTCCATCCTCTTCAAAAGCTAGCTTTGCCGCTTTATAAGCATTATCTAATTTTAAATGATTATCAAGCTTTAGATATTCTGGAGTCAAATCCCATACCACCTCATTTGAATTTTCATAAAAATGTTTGATCTCTTTCATCTTCTTTAACGATTCAACAAAATGGTCACAGCCAATCAAATAAACACTCTCAAATCCCATATAATATGCCGCCTGAAGCATTGCATATGTAACGCTTGACCCAAGACAATGCTGAACACTTATATCCTTGCTAAATCGAGTAAGCCTGTCGATACCATCTTGTTCTGGCATATGATATAGTGGAATAATATTATCCTTATTATTCCATAATATATATCCATTGCAGAATGCATAATTGTAAAAACAGCACTCCTTTGGCTCAATATTCAGAAGTTCTTTCGTCTGGCTTTTTAAAACCCAGACATCAATTAAAAAATAGAAATCCGGCCTCCAGCATGTTTCGGGAAATATATTATGAATTTTATTACAGGCAAATGTTATTTCCCCGTTTTTTTCTAACTTATCCAAATCCTCTTTTCTTAGGCTCGGTCCATTTCCTATTACAAAGCATCTTTTTCCCTTGTATTTGTTCTTATATTTAATAGCCTTTTTGCTATGTGTTTCCGGCAGAAAATAAGCCAAATCATAAAAATCGACAACGTCAAGTCCTTTAACATGCTCATAAATATCACAAATATAATTGTCATCTCTCCTGACGGCACAAATTATACAGTCCATTTTTCTAAGATTTGACTCTAAAATTTGTTTTTCCAATTCTCCCTGATGAATTAAAGCAATCACATTGGAAGACTTTCCTATCAACTTCATCAACTGTACTAGCAGCTTTGAGGTCTCATCATATACATATATACCGATATTCTTATATTTTGAGATATCGTACATAAAGAAAGCACGTACCAAGGGATATGGGCAGCTTGACCAATCACTCCCTGTATAAACAGGATTATACCTTGGTAAGCGATTCATATTTTCATCAGAGAACAAACTCAAGAACATCTCATCCCAAACGAAATAGTCTGTAATACCATTATCCTCTAATTGAGCGCACAGTTCTTCCGCATATTTTGTGGATGCAACCATTGTATATACTTCGTTGCTTCTTTCCAAATACTCTTCAAACGATATTAGCGGCATCCCGGCACATATAGATTCCTCCGGATAATTGGAAACAAAGAAAGATACTATATCATTCCCCAAAATGTCCAGAACTCTTTTTCCTATTTCACCTGATCCAAATATTGCTATCTTTTTCACTGCATATCTCCTATAAATTCCTTTAATGAATAAAAATCGTTTTCATAAAATCCACCGTCAAACACCCTGCTTACCAGAGTATTACGAATCTGTCTTTCAACACCGCTTACATGCCATTTTCTTTTATTTAGCAATATTTTTTCGTCAAAATTAATCTCTGCAATCGAAAAGTCATACGGCAATGTTGCAGTAAAAGTATTTTTAAATCCATTATAGTTAAGCATTGGAAACGCCATACCATCTCCCCATCTTCTGTAATAATCATTTTTCCGTTCTAACAGGTCAAAATCTGTCGCTATTTCTACTCGCTCTGCCTGATTAGTATGCACATCTATCCTCACAAAACAATCACCCTGTTGAGGAATGACATATAACTCTCCATTATAATGGCAAAAACCTGAGATGAAATACTTTGCGTTTTCTATACATGAATTTATTGGCAAATTCTTTATTGCATATAATTCTCCTGTTTTAATATTCCATTTATATATTGTTTTCCAATCTCTTACATCTGCTAAATCCGGATTTCTAACAATAAATATCCAGTCTGTTTTGGGAATTGCAAATGCTGTCTTTACGCCTTTTATCATTTCCCCAATTCTGTGTACCTTTTTTATAGTCATACATTCAGTATTAATTTCATAAACAATGTCGCTCGCACTTGAAAAAAACAATACAGAATCCTTATAGGTTGACATCGAAGAAATATCTATCTGGTCATTTTCAACTTGAATGTTCTTTATCAAACAATCATGATATGATACATCACCGGTTTTATAATCTAGTTTTACGATTATACCGTTATCTCCCGGCATATATATCAGTGAATCTTTTATTGATTTCCATGAACGCACAAATATTCCCTCGTTCTCAGGCAATAACTTTGCAGGAATATTTTCATATTCCAACACATTTGTATCCAAATCGTAATATGCCCACCTATGCGCTCTGCACGGTGCAAATACCAATCTATTTCCAATTTGAATCGGCGGATGATAAATTCCACCCTCATTTCTATGATCGTCAAAGCGACATATAAAATCAGCCGTTGCTTTATTGAAATTAACAGAATAAAAAGCATTTATAATTGCAGAAACACCATAATCATAGTCAGTAATTAAAATATATTGATCTGATGTGTCCTCTCTACTATATTTACTCCACATCTCGTACCAATCCGGAAATTCATTCTTAAATTCGCCTATTGGCACCACTCTTCCACCCATATAGATAATGTCTGATTGCAGAATCTCATTTTGAATCATTAATTGTCCTCATATTGCTATCTTTTACTTCTTCTCGTCCACAAAGTCTTTTCTTCTGTTTGTTTCCCCATGACTCCGGCATATCCGGGGCTACTTGGTGATTGACTCCATCCACGAATCCTGATAGATTCTGGGAAAGTCTTTTATCCACACTTCATACTCCGGATATTCTTCTTTGACATAATTTAGTGAGACAATATCACAAGCTCTCTGCCCCCTCTCGAAATGTATATTTGGTTCCCTGTTTTTGTTCTGATGCATCGCAAATACAGACCGGATACCCTGTCTCTGCCACAAATTCTTTCTCATGATCCCGTAGATTTTTCCCTGCTCCATACCAGATTATTTGACTCATATCTTTCCTCCTCG
>JAAWCL010000273.1 GCA_022793235.1 Bacilli bacterium
ACATCTGTTGAAAAAATTGAAAATAATATAGTTGTAAAGTATGATAGTATTTTACAAACATCAGGTGGAGAAGTTTCTTTTTCAAATACAGCTAATTTAGTTAAGGAAGAAGGAAAATATAAAATAGTATGGAGTTCAAATATTATACATCCAAAACTTATGGATGAGGATAAAGTACGAATAAAAACTTTGGCTTCTACAAGAGGAAGTATATACGATAGAAATAATAATATGCTAGCAGGGAAGGGACAAGTTAGTGCAATTGGATTTGTTCCAGGAAAAATGAATAAGGAAAATGAAGATGATATAAAAAAAATAGCAGAAATACTAGAGATGAGTGAAGAAAGTATAAAAAAATTACTCAGTGCATCATATGTAAAAGATGATACTTTTGTTCAATTAAAAAAAGTGCAAAAAGATGATGAAGTAATTGATAAAGTATTAGAAGTTAAGGGAATAAAAGTAATATCAGTTGAATCAAGAGTATATCCTTTGGGTGAATGTATGTCACATATTGTAGGTTATGTACAAAATATAAGTACTGAAGAGTTAGAGGAACATAAAAATGAGGGATATACACAAAGTAGTATCATTGGAAAAATAGGTTTAGAAAAACAATATGAAAAAAAGTTAAAAGGAGTAGATGGAGTAGAAATATATATTGAAGATGAAAAAGGAAATAAAAAGGAGATAATAGCAAGACAAGAATTAAAAGATGGAGAAGATGTTATAATTACGATTGATTCAAATTTACAAAAGAAAATATATGAAAATGCAAAAGATATTAAAGGCTTTTTTGTAGTGATGAATCCAGATACAGGTGAAATGCTATCTATGGTAAGCACTCCATCTTATGATTCAAATGATTTTGCACTTGGTATATCAAACAAAAAATGGAATGAGTTAAATGAAAGTGAATCAAAGCCATTATATAATAGATTTTTATCTACTTGGTGCCCAGGTTCAACATTTAAACCTGTAACAGGTGCTATTGGAATTACTACAAATAAAGTTGATCCAAATAAAGATTTTGGTCATAGTGGTTTAAGCTATAAAAAAGATGATAGTTGGGGAGATTATAAAATAACTACTTTAAGAGAATATAGTCAACCTGCAAATATGAAAAATGCTCTCATAAACTCTGATAATATTTATTTTGCAAAAGCAACTTTGGATATTGGTGCAAAACTATATGCTGAGAGTTTAGATAAGATAGGCTTTAACAAAGCAATTGATTTTCAACTGGATATTGCTAAGTCTACGTATTCAGATGATGGAAAATTTGATTCGGAAATTGGACTTGCAGATACAGGTTATGGACAAGGAAAATTATTGGTTAATCCTATATTTATGGCATCTGTATATTCTGCATTTGTAAATGAAGGAAATATGTTGCTTCCAATTTTAGAATATAATGAAAATGCAGAGAAAAAATATTATATTAAAGAAGCGTTTTCAAAAGAAGCAGCTGATATTATTTATCAAGATTTGGTTCAAGTTGTTGAATCTCCAAATGGTACAGCTAGTAATTTAAAAATAAAAGGGGTACAAATAGCGGCAAAAACTGGAACTGCTGAATTAAAAAAAGATAAAGAATCAGAAGGTGAAGAACTAAGTTGGCTAAATGCTATTTCAAAAGATAAATCCCTTTTAGTAGTAGGAATGAGAGAAGGAACAAAAAATGTTACAGCAACTTCATCTTTATTTCCA
>JAAWCL010000130.1 GCA_022793235.1 Bacilli bacterium
AATCATTTACATATCTGGTAACAGGTACATAATAATTAACATGATCTATATTTTCTAAGTAATAAACAACTACTTTATTAATATCCTTTCTTTTTACAAGATTATATTCTTTATTGATACCTATGTCTTTGGTTAATACTTTAGGTAGAAGCGCCTTACTATTCGGATAATTTCCAAGCTGCTCTCCCTCTACCTTAATAATCACACCTTCCACTTTTTTTAAATCGGTTAAAGAAAAAACTATACTTTCAAACATCTTATCTTCTATTTCCTTATCAACCTTTAAAAATTCTTTAGAAAAATTCAAAGTCACAACTTTATCAAGAATCTCTATATCTAAAAGTCGTGTACCTTTTGGTATTGGTGCACAAAGAGAGTCTGGAAAAATACTAGAAGAAGAAAGAGTCAAATTTTTTACTAAAGCTTTAACCTTCTTTTTTAAATCATTTTCTGTAATTAAAATTTTACTTCGAACTAAATAATTATTTTCATCTAATAAATAAATATTATCAGTACCCACACCACTAATATACTCAAGCTCCAAATTAGCCTTTAAAGTAGATTCGGTTTCAATAGATGGAATCAAATATAAAACAAGTAAAATTAAAAGTGTAATAGAAGTTATTAAAATTTTTTTCAAAGCTTTATCTTTCAGCACAATAATCACCTAAAAAAATATATGAGTCTATTCTTCTTATTATACATAAAAAAGTTTTTGAATCATTTTTATTGAAATAAAATAAAAAGAAGACTTAAGAATCTTCTAACTTTATCTCTTTCAATTTAATAAGTTCTACAACAGCACTTGCTCGACCCTTTACACCCAGCTTTTGCATAGTATTAGAAATATGGTTTCGAACAGTCTTTTCACTAATCCCTAAATAATCAGCAATTTCCTTTGTAGATTTATTTTTAATTAATTCCTGAAAGATACTTTTTTCTCTAGGTGTTAGAATCTTTTTTGACATACATAAACTTCCCTTCTTTCTACTTCTGTAAATAGTATATGAAGGGATAATATTACTGTGTAGGCTTATTTCTTTTGAAACTTAACAGTTATATTCATTTTATCTGTATATTCTTCCTGAAGAGATCTCATAATATTGTTTGCAAGAGATTTATCATGTTTAGAAGAAATACAAACAGATTCAATTGCAGTAGTATTAATTTTAACAAAACAATCCAGTTTTAAATTATCCTTTAATTTTTTTTCTAATTTTTCTTCCTTACCTTGTAAAGAATTTAAATATTTTAATTGTTCATAAGCATTATTTTTTTCCTCGGCTCCCATTTTTCCACTTGTTAATTGTTCCTGAAGAGAAGTCATTTCTTCATTTCTTTCTTCCTCTAAACTTACACGCATCGCATCAAGTGAACTAATTTCTTTACTGGATGTTTTAACATTTGTTGTCTTTGTCCCCTTAGCAGTTTTATCACTTGTCTTCACATTCTTTAAAAGCATTTCATTAGGCATAGTTACATAATATACTCCAAGTACTAGTACTAAACTAAATAATGTTAAAAACCACAAATTTTGTTTATTAATCACTATTTTTCCTCCTCACCTTAATAAAATATATGAGAAGAATTTACATATATGATTAGTTTTTCATCTTTTTTAAATAGTTTAATGTTTTAATAAGAGCAAGCTTTCCATATTCATAAGTAAGTGAACCCTGCATATAAGCAATATAAGGTGGTCGAATAGGACCATCACAAGAAAGTTCAATAGAACTTCCTTGAGTAAAACTACCACTAGCCATAATAACAGGATCTGTATAGCCTGGCATAGACCAAGGTTCAACCTCTGCATTTGAATCAATAGGAGAAGATTTTTGTATTCCTTTCGTAAAATGAATAAGAAGATCTTTATCATGGAAAATAATATTCTGAACAATATCAACTCTTTCATCGGTATAACGGGGCTCTACAGTATACCCGAACTCTTCTAGTGCGCAACTCGCCAAAACAGCTGTCTTCAAACTTGCCTCTACAACACTAGGAGACAAGAATAACCCCTGTAATATCTGCTTATTAATAGAAAGTGTAGGTCCTACTTCCTTCCCCTCACCTGGAACAGTTAATCTTTCACTGACAAGCTGAATTAAATCATGTCTACCTACTACATAAGCACCATTAGGAGCAACACCACCACCTAAATTTTTAATAAGAGAACCTACAACAAGATCAGCACCCACTTCAATAGGCTCACGTTCTGTAACAAATTCACAATAACAATTATCAATCATAACAATAGCATCTTTCTGTACTTTTTTTATAAGAGAAATCACCTTTTCCACTTTAGTCAGTGAAAGACTTTTACGAGTAGAATATCCCTTTGATCTTTGAATAGAAATAACCTTAACTCTATTATTTTTCAAATACTCTTCAATTTCATAATAATTAAAATCATCCTCTATTAAATCAATTTGATCATACTGAATATGAAAAGATTTTAAAGAAGATGGATTTTCCTTTATTCCAATAACCTCATCTAAAGTATCATAAGGCTTACCACTAATACTTAAAAGCGTATCTCCTGGCCTTAATAAACCAAATAACGTAACAGTTAATGCATGAGTTCCCGAAATAAATTGAGTCCGAACCAAACTATCCTCAGATTTAAAAATTTCTTTATAAACTTCTTCTATCTTTTCACGCCCAAAATCATTATAACCATAACCAGTCGTACCAGAAAAACAAGCCTCTGTTATATTACATTTTGAAAAAGCATCTAAAACTTTTTCACTATTAAACTCTGCTATTTTTTCTATTTCTTTAAACTTTTCTTCTACCTTTTCTTCACAATGTTCTATAAACTTTTTTATATCTTTATCCATGATAAGTACCTCCATCTACACGAATTACAGTATTATTAATATAACTAGCATCTTTACTACACAAAAAATAAACAACATTTGCTATTTCTTCTTTTTCTGCAAAACGGTTTAAAAATATTTTTTCTTCTTCACTTCGAATATAATCCTCATCCAAACCTTCCATTTCTTTTTGAGTTCTTACCCAACCAGGAGCTACAGCATTAACCGCTATTTTTGGAGCATATTGTACAGCTAAATTATGCATGAGAGAAATTAAAGCAGCCTTTGAAGCATCATAATCAAGAGACATAGGAAAATATTTATCTATTCCATTAGTAGATGTAAGTATAACTATCTTTCCGCCACCATCTGCATACATCTTATCCCCCATTTTTCGAGATAAAAGAAATGTACCAATCAAATTTACATCTAATATTTTTGAAAAATTTTCCTTTGTTTTTTCCTCGTACAAGCTATCTATACACAGAGCAGCATTATGAATTAGAAAATCTATTTGAGAATATTTTTTGTAACAGAAATCAACCATTTCACAAATAGATATCTCCTCTTCTAAATTACCTTGTACTAAAAAAACATACACCTGATATTTTTCTTCGATCTCTTTTTTTATCTTTTGAATAAAATCCTTTTCTCTATGATAATGAAGAATTAAACTACATCCTTCCTTTGCAAACCTTAAAGCGATACTTTTTCCTATTTCGCTAGTAGCACCAGTTATAAAACAAACCTTACCATTCATAATAAATCTCCTAACAAAAAAGAGCCTAGGCTCTTGACGAATATTTACCATCTGCAGTGGTGACTAATATTTTCTCACCTTGTTCAATAAACAATGGTACTTTCACTACTAATCCTGTTTCTACTTTAGCATCTTTCAAAGCATTATTAGTTGTATTTCCTCTTACAGCAGGTTCTGTTTCTACAACAGTAAATTCCACCTTATCTGGAAGATCAATTCCAAGTAATTCTCCTTCATAAAGGATAACATAAACATTCATATTTTCAATTAGATAAAATGCATTATCCCCTACTTGTTCTTTTGAAAGTTCTAATTGTTCATAAGTTTCCATATTCATAAAAAAGAAGGTATCACCTGTATTATATAAATACTCTACATTTTGCTTATTAATATTCGCTTTCTCAAATTTCACATTTGTATTAAAAGTTCTCTCTATAATACCACCAGTTCTTAAATTACGTAATTTCGTTTTCATAAAAGCTGAACCTTTTCCTGGTTTTACATGTAAAAATTCAACTACTTGATAGATATTTCCCTCTATCATAATTGTCATACCATTTTTTATATCGTTTACATTGATCATAATCTCACTCCTTATTACATTAGAAAAAATAAGATACAAATCCCATTCTTATTTCTTTTCCTTATGTACTGTATGTTTTCTACATCTTGGACAATATTTATTTTCCTCTAAACGCTCTGATGTTTTTACATTTCTAGGTGTACGATAATTTTCTTCATTACATTCTGTACAAACTAATGTCTTCATTTGTCTATTACCTACTTTTTTAGCCATAAAGCACCTCCTTATGCAAACGTCTGTAAACATTATAACAAACTTTTCCAAAAAATCAAAAGATTTCTAGTATTTTCTATAAAAAATACTAATTTTCTATAATTTATTTCTTAACTTTTACAGAAGAACAAGTTGTATCTTGAATAATATAATTTACACCATTTAAAATATCAGTACCAATATTATCAAGATAAACCTCTTCATCGTGACTATACCTAGAACCACATTGAACCATTTCATCAAGATAATTTACAGAAATTTCTTCCAAAATATCATAAGCTTGCTCCTTAGAAATTTCATTAGAAAGTAAAAAATTTAGTTTAAGAAGATCTGCAAAACTACAACGATATATTTCTATTTTCTCTGATATCTGTGCCAAATAAGAAAGATTCATATAACTTTTCTGTTCGAAAGCATCTTTTAAATATAAAATTCCTTCTTCTTCATACAAATAACCTATTCTATATACCGTATCTTCTCCCATATTTAATAGTACTAACTGTAATATTTTATCATGATTTGCTAACAAGCAAACACTACCATCAAATTCAAATAGTGAATCATCATCTACTACTGTTTTCTCTTCTACTATAGTTTCATTAAAGTCCAGCATATCTGCAGTGCTTCGGTTTTTACATCTTGTAAATATAACAGTCATTACAGCCATAAAAACCAAACGAGTAGTACATTTTAATTTTTTTTTAAAATTAGAATTCATTCTTTAATTTTTCATTCTTACATCCCTTTTCTCTTTAGCAATTATACTATATACAATAATGATTTACAAACATTTTTTATTAAATATAAGATAGAAACAATAAGTAAAATTTCTATCATTGTAATGGATATAGTTCAAAAAATTTATTTGTTACAGCTTTTGTAATACGCATAGTAACAAGAGAAGCAAAATCAGAACCTGAATTTGGATGAGAAGAATCTGGACTCGTTACAATAATAGACATTTTTGGATTATTCGCTGGAGCATAACCTACAAAAGAACTAGTAATAGTATCTGTATCAATCTTACCATCATTATTCGTATCAATAAAGCTTTGCGAAGTTCCTGTTTTACCCGCTGCATCAAAATGATCCTCAATGTAGCCTTTTCCATATCCACCATCTGCATGCATAACAGCATAAAACCCTTCCTTCATTCTTGCCATATATTCTGGAGTGGTATCAATTTTATTTAATGATCTAGGTTCTACTTGTAACATAACCTCTCCAAGCTCCTCTCCATCTGTAGCAGTATGTACCTCTCTTAACAAATGAGGTGCAAGCCGAGTTCCCCCATTAGCAATAGTTGTTACATATTGAGAAAGTTGAAGAGGAGTATAAGTCTCATATTGTCCCATAACAAAATCCAAAAGATTCCCTGCAGCTACATCTTTTGAGGTAAAACCTGCACTTTCCATAGGAAGATCAATCTCAGTCTTTACACCTAGCCCAAATGAATGATACATTTCTCTATAAGTATCAAAAGCTTTTTGATTAAAATTAAGACGCATACCATTAAAATACTCTTGTCCATTCACTCGTATAGCAGCCTTAAATTGATAAACATTACTACTTTTAGCTAAAGCTGTAATATCATTTATTCTTCCTAATGTATTGGAAGAACACTTCTGAGGAGTACCTGCTACTTTTATACACTCATCCAACATATACTCTCCTATTTTTACAGCACCTGTATTATAAGCGACCAACATAGAAGCTCCCTTCACAACAGAACCTGGTGTAATAGGAGAAGATAAAATACTAGTTGTATTATCAACTAACTGATCACCCACTAATTTTTGAGAAGACATAGCAAGAATCTCCCCTGTATTTGGTTCCTGAATAATAACACTCGAATGATCATAATAAGTTGTATTAGGTTCCTGTTTTGCAGATAAAATCTGTTCCTTTAAAATATTTTCAACAGCCATCTGAAGATGAATATCAATAGAAAGAACAATATCGTTTCCCCTTTTTCCACTAGATACAAGCTTAAGCTCATGAGAAGATATCACCCTATATTTTTCTTTAATACCCTTCAAATAATTTTCATATACCTTTTCAATATAACTAAGACCTACACGGTCATTCAATGAATACCCCTTTGCCAAATACTCACTTTTTTCTGAGGCAGGTATTCCCTCTTCTGTAGTGGAAATAGTACCAAGAATACTCCGAAATACCTCTCCATAAGGATAAGTACGTTCCCAATCAAGTTTTGTACCAAAACCATCCAAACTTTGATTGTTTTCAGCTATATAAGCATATTCTTCCTCTGTAACCTCTTCCCCTGTTTTAACAACCTTTTCATCATATAAATATCCATTATTCATCAAATAATACAAATAAGCAGCTCTTCGATCCTCCTCTGTAAAACTATTAAGTTCCTCTTCTTTAATTCTCTCTAACTTTAATGCCTCAATCTCTTTATTAGAAATTTTCCTCTCTTCATACCTCTTCCATTCTTCTTCTGTAATTCTCTTCTTAATTTTATTAGGATATTTTTCTAAATAAAACTCTCTCATTTGCCTATCTGTCAATTTTTCATATTTTAAATTCAAATGAGAACTCACTTTATAAGCAAGCTCAATCTCCTTCTTTGTAGATATTGTTTTATCTTTTTTATAAAAAATAGTCTTTACTGCCTTATTATCTACTAAAAGATTATAATTTCGATCATAAATTCTACCACGAGGTGCAGATTGTCCCTCTACAATAGTATAACTAAGTTCTTTTAAAGACTTTTTATATACATCCATTTTTAACACCATTACATCAAATAATTTAAAAAAAAGAATAGAAAATAAAAGAACAACAAAAATAAATAAAACAAATACACGCCTATGTAGGACCTTTTCATCAATAAAAACGTTTTTTTCCTTTTTTACATTATGTAATTTCTTTGTTTTTCTTTTTGACATAAAAAGCCCTCCTTAACACTAGTTTATCACATATTTTAAAAGTTATTTCATATATTTTTTAGAGGAGGAAAAAATGTACGAAAAGTTTATTAAAAATAATATCAATTTATTAAGTCCATCTATTACAAAAAGTTTTCTAAAGAAAAAAGGAATTTTTGTAAATGATCAAGAAGCAGCAGCAATTACAAACATAGCAAAAGAAAAATGGCCAGAACTATATAATAAAAATTATCAAAATGCTTTTACATTATTAAAAGGAAAAGTAAGTGAGGATACACATCAAAAATTACTAAACCTTTATCTTAAAACAATTAAAGAGTACTTATAATCTTATCTAACAATCCTTCATCAAATTTTTTTTCTTTGATCATTCTAATCTCTTCTTTATAAGGAGCATGTTCTCCTACATAAGGTGTTTCTAATATTTTAGGAACATCTTTTAACTTCTCATGATAAATAATTTGAATTAAAGATGGAAAACCAATCTCTCCAAAACCGATATTTTCATGACGATCTTTATGTGAAGATATTTTGTTTTTA
Source organism: Bacilli bacterium (assembly GCA_022793235.1). Taxonomy (GTDB): domain Bacteria; phylum Bacillota_I; class Bacilli_A; order RF39; family UBA660; genus UBA2730. Next base: position 7,834 of record JAAWCL010000130.1, read on the forward strand.
CTATCATTGATATGAATACATTTTAAATACTGTAAACCAATAATTTTGTCGAATTCTCTTAATACTTCATCAAAATTTGCAACATCATACCCAGCATCATTTAAATGACAAGTATCCATACATATTCCAATCTTACTCTTATTTTCTATTTTCTCTATAATCATTTGCAACTCTTCAAAATCTTTTCCCACTTCACTCCCCTTACCTGCCATAGTCTCTAATAAAATAGTCACTTTAGAGTTACGCAAAACTTCATTTAGACCAGTACTAATATTACAAATCGCAACCTCAAGTCCTAAGCCAACATGACTTCCTGGATGAAGTACTAAATATTTTATTTTTAACTGTTCACACCTTTTAATTTCTGCTTTCAAAAAAGATACAGCAAAATCATATTTTTCAGTATTAGCAAGATTAATAATATAAGGAGCATGAACAATAACATTCTCTATATCTATGTTATTTTCTTGCATCTTTTCTAATGCCTTTTCTACATTGTTTATATCAATCGTACTTCTCATTGTATTTTGAGGTGCACCAGTATAAAACATAAAAGTATTCGCACCATAATAAAGACTCGTCTCTACACAACCTAATAATCCACTATCCTTTTTATAATTTACATGACTCCCTATTATTAACATAAAATACCTCTTTTCTTAATTCAATTTTATTATAAAAAAATTCTATTTACAATAACAAAAAATTACATAGTTTTTTTAATTTCTATTTCATCTAATTTTTTACTAAGACTATAGTAATTTAAATCTATATTTTGTAATAGTATAAACAACCGACTTCCATTGTAATTACTGACCTCACCATAAGTGGGAGAAACATAAAAATTACCTGCATATATTGCATCACGCCAGGCTCCACCATGCCCAACCCAAGGTAAAGATAAATAAATAAAATAAGGAGCATCACCGTAAATAGTACCCCTCTCGTAGTATTAAACATTTTTACTTTATTTGATAAAGTTTTAAGTCACACTATACTACTCTTTTATTATATCTAAGAAAAAAGAAAAATAGCTAATCTATTTTAAAAGATTAACCATATTTAATATTAATAGGAAGAATTTTAATCAACAACTTATTTATTAATATTGATTACTGCTTTAACACCAGGATTATCACTATTATAAGTAACATAATGATCCATTAATTTCCCACTCACCGTAATACGGAAAGCACCAGTCGTAGCAGGTAATACTGGAGTAGAAGTCCATTGATTTTCACCAAATAGCCATCTTGGACATGAACCATCAACAGTAGTACAACCTACAGATTCCGACTCTTCTTTCGTTAACATTCTAGTCGTTGTATTCCATCCACTAGTAGCACTTACTAAAGCTGCATTTGCAGTAATAGGACCATCTGCATTATTTCCTGTTTCGTTCCATTTTGTATTTGCAACTACATTATCTTTTGTTATCAATATTAAAGTATTTCCATTATCTTTTAGTACATAAAAGTCTTTTGTGGTTGTATCATTTACTTTATAACTTATTGCTGTTCCTGCTGGACAAGTTCCACTTACTAAACAAGTAGTAGGTTGACATGTCTCTTCCCTTCCTGTTGGACAGGTTGTTTCATTATAAGTGTAAGCTCCTGTTATATTTGGGTTATCTACTTCTACTTTGATACTTGCTGAAGCACTCTTTCCATTTGATGCTGTTGCAGTAATTGTAGTTGTTCCTACTCCTTTGGTTTCAACTAACCCTGTATTGGTAACGGTTGCAATTCTTGGATCACTACTTGTCCAAGTTAGGTTCCTATCTCCTGTTGTAAAAGCAGGTGTTATGGTGGCATTTAACTGTAGTGAATTGGTTAATTTTACTGTTGCACTACTCTTATCGAGTTCTACTCCATTCACCTCTACATTTACCCCATCATTTCCATATACATTCACTTTTAAGGTAAAGTGTCTCTCTTCTCCACTTACTTGATAATTACTTCCTACCCACATTCTTAGTCTATAGTTATACGTTACTGTATCCGTTGTATTTCCTCTATCTAGAAGCATCTCAGTTGCTTGGGCTCCAAATTCATCTGCATCCCCCATTGGTATATATCCACTAGGTTGTGATACGGCATTATAGTTTGTTCCATCTGT
>JAAWCL010000274.1 GCA_022793235.1 Bacilli bacterium
ATTTTCCAATGTTTGAAGAAGATGAACATGGAAATCTAGCCTTTAGCCATAACCCATTTTCTATGCCTCAAGGTGGTTTAGAAGCATTAATGACAAAGAATCCATTGGATATTTTAGCTTATCAATATGATCTTGTTGTAAATGGTATTGAACTTTCTTCTGGAGCAGTTAGAAACCATGACATCGAAATTATGCTAAAAGCCTTTACAATGGCAGGTTACACTGAAGATGAAGTAAAATCTAAATTTGGTGCTTTATATACTGCCTTTCAATTTGGTGCTCCACCACATGCTGGTATTGCTCCTGGTATTGATAGAATGTTAATGCTTTTAACTAATTCAGATTCAATTCGTGAAGTAATTGCTTTTCCACTAAATAGTAAGGCCCAAGATTTAATGATGGGGGCCCCAAGCAATGTTAGTAATTCTCAGTTAAGAGATGTGCATATACGAATAAACTAATAAAAAGGGTTTTAATCCCTTTTTTTCTTTTTATTTTCTTCAAATTCTTCCCAAGATTTACTAAACTGGTGATTTGCAAACATTTCTTTTAGACCTGTAATTTGTTTTAATCTTATAATTTCATCTAATTCCATTCCTAAGTGTTTTGAAATTTCTTTTTCAGTCCAACCATTTTGAGTTAAAGTTAAAACAATATGTGACATATCAATAATCTGATGTGTTCCTCTTGCACGATTATGCCTGATTGTACTTGCCATACGATTTTCTAAATTTTTATCAATAGTAACAATCGGAATTTTTTTTAAGTGGAAATATTCTTTTGCACAACGGTAACGGTGAAATCCATCTACAACAATGTAAATATCTCTCTGCTTATCATAATAAGTTACAATTGGTTGGGTATACCCATCCTCTTCTATTGAATGCTTTAATAATTGCATCTCAGGGGGTGCTACTTTATTAGGATTGTAATCATTTGCAATTACCTTTTCTATATCTACCATTTTTACATTCAACACTGGAAATTCTATTTCTTTCATCCTTTTTTGTCCTTTCAAAATTTTTCTAGTCTATTAACATTGCTACCTCTTTTTCTGTATAGATTGTTACAAAATTTTTATAATCTTGATTTTTACTCACTTGAAATCCAGCTCTTTCATAAACTTCTCTATAATAATTTGTTACAACACTATAAGTAATTTGATTTTCTTTTTTTATTTGCTTTAGGACTTCTTCTAAATATTTTTCTTTTGTAGTATAGACATTTTTAATGATATTTTTACTTACAGACACAAAAGACATAACTTTTTTATCTTCTAAAAAT
>JAAWCL010000131.1 GCA_022793235.1 Bacilli bacterium
CCAGGAATTTGCGTTAATGTTTTTATATCTTCAGATATTATTGCTAATGCAAACTCTGATGGTTCACATACTGCAAGCATTGTAATTGCTGTTTTTGCTCCTACTCCGCTTACACTAATTAATAATTCGAACATTCTTAATTCTTCTAATGTATTAAATCCAAATATGCTGATATCATCTTCTCTGACTTTATAGTATGTATGTACTTTTACTATTTCGCCTATATTTCCTAATTTTTCTATTCCTGTATCTGACATAAATACTTTGTATCCTAGACCTCCAACATCAATTACGACATATCCTGTCATTTTCATTTCTAATTTTCCCTTTATATATGCTAGCATTTTATTACCTTCCTAATTAATTTTTATTAAATTGTTGACAAATAAAATATTTTATAATTAAATAGAAAGTAAGAAACCACAGAATGTGGTTGCCGATTTTTGTATTATAAAACACATCTCTAACCGGCAAGCAGAGATGTGTTTTTGTGTTATTTGCTTAATTTATGTACAAATACAATAATTAAGGCAAATGTGATAATAGTTTTTACAATAATTGTAGCAAACAGTAATTTTATAGTTAATAATATTATTGCTGTTTCTATCATACACACCACCTCCTTATCTTAAGTAGGTGGCAACCACATTTCTGCTTTTTCTTACTCTCTTTAACTATTATATAAACATTTACTTCTAAAGTTAATAGTCTCAGAAAATAAATTTAATTTAATCTAAATCTTATGTATCATAAAAATATGTTGCTTCTAAATCTGCTTCATGAGTTAATAATGCAATTGGGTATTTTTTATATGTTGCCCCTATCGCATTATAATTCTCTTTAGCCTCAGTATATCCCATATGCCATCTTATTGAATATTTTTCTTCTGGTGTTAATTTCATATATTCTGTTATCATCATTACTGACTTTTCTCCATGTCCATATGGTATTGTGTCATCTATTGTATAATATGGTACTTTTTCCCATACTCCTAATGCATTTTTTGCATTTCTATAATCTACTTTATAGAAGTTTGTTTTACATATATCATGCAATAATCCTATTATAATTATAGATTCTTCTGGTATATTTACTGGTTCTATGTTTGTTTCTACTTTGTGTTTTAGTATTTCATATACTTTCATACTATGTTCTACTAATCCACCTTCATAATCCCCATGAAACCTTGTACTTGCTGGTGCTTTAAAAAAGTCTGACTTTTCTAAAAAATCAATTAAATCTTCTATTCCCTCTCTTTTTACTGTTTTTAATAATTCTAAAAATTTCTCTTTCATTTTACTTCCCCTATCTTGACTTTTTATATTTTATATTTTATAATATATTTAGAAAATAAGAGACCACAAAATGTGGTTGCCAAATGTTTATTATATAAAGTCATATCTTGCTGGCGGCAGAGATATGGCTTTTGCTTTTATTTTCTTAATTTTATAGCTAATGCTACTATTAAGGCAATTGCAAGTATGGCTTGCAATACATTCATATATATAGATAAAACTAATAATTGTAATATGTATTTTTCTACCATATGCACCACCTCCTTATCTTAAGTTGGTGGCAACCACATTCTGCTTTTTCTCTTATTCTCTTTGCATATTATATAAATATAAGTATAAAAAGTCAACACCTTAATCGAATTTTTGTTCTTTATTGATAGTATGATACATTAAATAACAAAAGCAAAATGCAGACCTAAAACAAGTCTGCATCTTAAATAGAGGTTAAAAGTTACTTTTTTATATTAGCAAACTCTTTTATTTTGCTAAAGCCTCCTGCTAATAACAATCCCGCATGAAAACTACAAGTAGTATATTCATCAGGAGTAAAAGACTGATCTGATGTAACATTACCATCAGGAATATGAACTTCGAATATCTTTCCTGTTTCATCATCTTTAAAAGTAACACTATTAAGTATAATCATATAGAGTACCTCTGCCTTTCTTATGCTATAAAAGCATATTTAAAAGTTTATAAGTTATCATAAAATGATTATACCATATTTTACATAAAATTACAAATGCTATAATTTATAAATGTTTCTATTTCCAATTTCAAATAAATATATATCGTGATTTTTTGTTTTATTTTTTGCATTGTTTTATTCTTTCTATTGCTTCTATGGTATTTTCTTTAGTTCCAAATGCTGTTAATCTAAAATATCCTTCTCCATGTGGCCCAAATCCACTACCAGGTGTTCCTACTACATTTGCTTCTTCTAATAATTTATCAAAAAAATCCCAAGAAGTCATTCCCTCTGGTACTTTTAACCATACATATGGAGAATTCACACCACCATATGTAATAAATCCTACTTCTTCTAATCCCTGTTTAATAATTTTTGCATTCTCTAAATAGTAATTAATATTTTGTTTTATTTGTTCTTTTCCCTCTTCTAAATATGTAGCTTCTGCTGCTCTTTGTACAATATAAGATACTCCATTAAATTTTGTACAAGTTCTTCTATTCCATAATTTGTTTAAACTAACTTCTTCTCCATTTTTTGTATATCCTTTTAGTTTTTTTGGAACTACTACATATGCACATCTAACTCCTGTAAATCCTGCTGTTTTTGAATAGCTTTTAAATTCAATAGCAACTTCTTTTGCACCTTCTACTTCATAAATACTATGTGGAATATTTTCTTCCGTTATAAAAGCCTCATATGCTGCATCGTATAAAATTATTGAGTTATTTTCTTTAGCATAATCTACCCATTTTTTCAAATCTTCTTTTGTTAATACTGTTCCTGTCGGATTATTTGGAAAACATAGGTAAATCATATCTACTTTTTCTTTTGGTAATTCTGGTTTGAAATTATTTTCCGCCGTTACTGGTAAATATACTATATTTTCATATGTACCTTTTTCTTGATTAAACTTTCCACTTCTACCAGACATTACATTTGTATCAAGATATACTGGATAAACAGGATCTGTTATTGCTACTCTATTGTCTTTTTCAAAAATGTCGACTATATTTCCACAATCACACTTTGCTCCATCTGATATAAAAACTTCATCTGCTTCTATTTGTACTCCTCTTTGTTTATAATCATTTTCTACTATTGCTTTTCTTAAAAATTCATATCCTTGTTCTGGTCCATATCCTTTAAATCCATTTGATGTTCCAATTTCATCCACAGCTTTATGCATAGCCTCCAAACATGCTGGTACAATAGGCTTTGTAACATCTCCTATTCCTAATTTTATAATTTTTTTGTCTGGATTATTCTCACTAAATTTTACTACTTTTTTTGCTATTGTTGAAAATAAGTAGCTGTCTTGTAATTCTAAAAAATTTTCATTTATTAAACTCATTCTAATTCCCCCTCAAATACTGTTACTGCAGGTCCTGTCATATACACATGATTATCTTTTTCGTCCCATTCAATTTCTAAAGTTCCACCTAATAATTCTATTTTTACTTTTCTATCTGTTAATCCATTTAAGTTACAAGCAACAGCTGTAGCACATGCTCCAGTTCCACAAGCTAATGTTTCTCCTGCACCTCTTTCCCATACTCTCATTTTTATATTATTTTTATCTATAATTTGTACAAATTCTACATTTGTCTTGTTTGGAAAAGCTTTATCTACTTCTAATATTTCCCCATATTTTTCTACCTCAAACTTTTCTGTATTTTCTACAATAGTTATTGCATGTGGATTTCCCATTGATACACATGTAAATGTAAATTCTTTATCTAAAGCTTTTAATTTTAAGTTTTTTACTATATCCTCATTTGAGATAACTGGTATCTCTTTTGGTGATAAAATAGGCTCTCCCATATCTACTATTACTGTATCAACTTTTCCTTCCTTAATATTTAATTTTAATGTTTTTATTCCTGCTAAAGTTTCAATGTTTACTATTGTTTTATTTGTTAGTCCTTTGTCATATACAAATTTTCCTACACAACGTATTCCATTTCCACACATTTCTGCTTCACTTCCATCAGAATTAAACATCCTCATTTTGAAATCAGCAACATCACTCCTGCAAATTAGAATTAAACCATCAGATCCAATTCCAAAGTGCCTATTGCTAACAAATTGAGCTAGGTCTGATTCATTTTCTATATTTTGATGGATTGCATCCATATAGACATAATCATTCCCTAGCCCTTGCATCTTAGTAAATTTTATCATATTTTCACCTCTTTTAGGTATTCCTATATAATAAGATATACTTATATCTTATTATTTGGTATTGTATCATATGTATACTTTTTTGTAAAGATAGATTTTTTCTCTTCTATATGGTTAC
>JAAWCL010000132.1 GCA_022793235.1 Bacilli bacterium
AAGATGTTTTTTGGTTGAAATTCGATATTTTTTTAAGTAAAAAACCTAAACTTAAAAATTTGCTCTATTGACAACTCATGAAAAATTTGTTATAATCTGCAATATATAAAGGGGGAAAGAAAATGGATAAAAAGGGGAATTACAGAGATTAATGTTGCAGATGCTGAGGTAACTAACGAGCGACAAGTGCAAAATGAGAATAATATAATCAATGAGAGATTGAGAATAAATACGATTCAATCTTTAGCAAAAGCTCAAGAAGAAATTTTACATGGTGGCAGTGCTAATATGTTCGGTGTATTAGAAAACGCTAAAGAATTAACTAGTTATGTTTTAAAAAATCAAAGTGCTAGTAATGATTTGACTGCCTATCTTTATCAAAAAGATGTGATTTCTCATTCTGGGAGAGTTTCTAGATATGCATTGAATTTGGCAAGAATATATAATAATTCTAGAGTTAGAAAGGCTAAAGCTTAGTTACGCTCTAATGTGAGGATGGAAGAAATCAATGCAGTGACGAAAAATTTAAAAGGGGAATTAATTGATTTAGATGCTCTTTCTGTTGCAGCATTATTTCATGATATTGGAATGAACTGTAAAGATAAAGAAGAAAATTTAGAAAAACTAAGAGAGAAAAAGGCTACTTTACAGCATTTACGGTCAGTGTATCCAGCAATTCATGATGGTATATTTGACAAGTATCAAGATGATTTTTCATCTGTATATTCTTATTGTTTCTTATCTGATATAGTATTTCCTGAAGAAAAACAGAAAAAAGGATTTAGTAGTGATGTAAAAAAGATGATATTTTATGCAAATGAAGGAGAAACTACTGATAAAAGCCCACTTCATGTACCTAACCAATTTTTAAATCAAAGAGTAGGGTATATGTATGGTGCCAAAGCATTGCATATATGTGACTTATATGATAAGGCATTAACGGAAGCTATTGAGAAAAGATTCCATTTGAAGAGATTGTATCAAGATTTGGTTATTATGGTAAAAATGGATATATTAATCCTGAATTAGAAGAGATATTCTTGAGTCATTTTCCATTTTATCCAGAGTATACTTTGGTTCATTTATCTAATGGACAAAATGCAGTTGTAGTTGGTGAGCGAAAAGGTTATAATTTTTGCTGTCGACCTGTTGTTCGATTGCAGGGAACGAATCAGTTAATAGACTTAGCAGCAAAAGAAAATAATAATATTACTATATTATACATTATACCTAATCTTAAATACTATGATGAGAAATATATACTTGAAGATTTAGTTAAAGATCAACTTAAGGCGCTACAAAAGGGTCATTATTATAAGAATAATACTGATAAGGATAAAGAGAAAAGCGCTTTATCGTAAAAGAGGTTTAATGTAATTTTATCTTATTTCTGTATCTATACAATGATTAATTGCTATAAGTGTTAACCATTGTATTTTTTGTTTATAGATTTAGCCATTTGTAACGGAATTAAAGTAATAAATAGCTTGAAAAAAGAGGTAGAAAAAGATAAAATAGTTATAGAAGTAGGAGGGTAGTTATGGAAGTTATGTGTGTGGTAGTTGGTCCACTTGATGAAAATTGCTATATTTTGAAAAAAAACAATACTTGTTTAGTAATTGATCCAGGAGATGATTATTTAAAGATAAAGGAGAGTATTGGAGAGGATAAAGTTATAGGAGTACTTATTACACATTCTCACTTTGATCATGTTGGCGCTTTAAGGCATTTTATATCAAAAAGAGGTATAAAAATATTTAAAAAGAGTATTTCTCCTGAAGGAGAATATGAAATCAAGGATTTTAAATTTAAAGTTATTGAAACTCCAGGGCATGCTAAAGATGAAATTACTTTTTATTTTGAAGAGGAAAATTTAATGTTTGATGGGGATTTTATATTTAAAGACTCAATTGGAAGAGTAGATCTTCCTGGAGGAAGTGAAGAAGAAATGAGGGATAGTCTTAAAAAAATTCAAGCTTATCCTAAAGATACAGTTTTGTATCCAGGTCATGGAGAGGCAACAATTCTTTCTTATGAACTTCAAAATAATTCTTATATAAAGGAGTTCCTGTCATGTATATAGATTTAGTTATTTTAGTACTTTTAATTTTATTTGTTATTTTCTTTTTTAAAGATTTTTCTTGTTTTGTTTATTTTATAGCTTTATTTGATATTTTACTTCGTATATTTACCTTTATAAAATTAAATATTCCTCTACAGGATATTGCAGCGGTCATAGATAATTATATTCCAGAGAGTATACCTTCTTTGCTCTCTCAATATATTAGTGGTCTTCCTTATACACTTATTTTGTGGCTTTATATTCTTATTTTTATTATATTTGAGGTTTATATTATTAAAATTTTTTGGAAAAAGAAAAAATAGGCACAAAAGACGACATATTTATAATGTCTTTTTTTTTATAATGAATTTGGTGAGAAAATGAAAGTATATATAGATGTTTTGTTACTCGTAAATTTTTTCTTTGATTTTTTCTTATTATTAGGGGTTAAGCTTCTATTAAAAAGAAAGACCTCTTTTGTAAGACTTGTCTTGGCTTCTCTTTTTGGAGAGGTTACATGTATTTTTTTATTTTTACCCTTATCTAGTATTTCTCTGTTACTCTCTAAGTTACTTGTTAGTATTTTTATTATTATACTTGCGTTTCAGTATAGAGAACTTGAATATTTTAAAAAGAATATTTTTTATTTTTATCTTTTAAGCATTTTGTTGGGAGGCTTTGTTTATTTTTTTAAGATTACTTTTATAAGTGAAAAAGATATTTTTTGTAATTTGATTATTCTTTTTATTATTGCTCCTTACCTTTTGTATAGTTATATAAAAGATAATAAAGATTATAGGTCAAGTTATACATTAAGGCATAGTCTAGATATTTATTTAGAGGGGAAAAAATATACTTATACAGCTTATTTGGATACTGGAAATAAGCTTGTTGATTTTTATAAAAAGCGTCCTATTTTGCTTGTATATGACGAGGATTTAGATTTTTGTTATGAGGATAGTATTTTAGTTCCTTATAAGACACTTGATGATGAAGGGATAATTAAGTGTAGGAAGCCAGACAAGGTGTTACTTGATAAAAGGGAAATTTCTTTCGATGTTTTAATTGGAAAAAGTAAAGAAAAATTTAATATTGAGGGAATTGATGTTATCTTACCAAATATCATTAAGGAGGAATTTTATGATTAGTTTGTTGTTGTTTATTGGAGAATTTTTTTTTAATCGAAATGTTTTGTTCTTTGTTGGAAAAACGGATGCTCTTCCTGCGCCTCTTTCAAGAGAGATGGAAGACTATTATTTAGAAAGACTTGAAGATGGTGATCTTAGTGCTAAAGATGTATTGATAGAAAGAAATTTAAGACTTGTTGTTTTTTTATCTAAAAAGTATGAAAATACGGGTGTAGATTTAGAGGATTTAGTTAGTATTGGTACAATTGGTTTGATTAAAGGAATTAATACTTTTCATAGAGGTAAAAATATAAAACTTGCTACTTATGTATCTCGTTGTATTGATAATGAGATACTTATGCATCTTAGAAAAACTAAAAAATTAAAAACAGAGGTGAGTATTGATCAATCTCTAAGCTATGATGCGGAAGGGAATGAACTGCATTTGGAAGATATTTTAGGTACAGACAATGATATTGTTACTCGTGAAATAGAAAAAGAAGATGAAAGGAAACTTATGATTAATGAAATAGAAAGGTTAAATCCTAGAGATCGTGATATTATTATTTTAAGATATGGTCTTATGGGAAAAGAAGAAAAAACGCAAAAAGAAGTTGCTGATTTACTTGGTATTAGTCAGTCTTATATATCAAGAATTGAAAAGAAGGTTATAAAAAGGCTAAAAATGCTTATGAATTATAATTAAAAGATTGGAACTTACTTTGATGGAGGTTCTTTTTCTTTACAAAAAATTACCAAAAAGAAATCATTAAGATATAAATTAATAATTTGTTAAGGTATTCATATTACCTGTATTTTACACTAAAATATATTTATAAGATATCTATCTTATACAGAATATAAAATATATGAAATTATATATCGAAAGATAGGAGTGTAAAAGAAAAATGGATAAAAAAGAACAAAATAATAAAAGTAAAATTATCATATCAGTTTTGGGACTTGTATTCCTTTTAGTGTTAGTAGTGGGGATTAGTTATGCGGCTTTTAGTTATGCAAAAAAGGGTACTAAATTAAATACCATTCGTACTGCTCAGATTTCTATGAGTTATAATGAGGGGGAAAATGGGATATCTATTGCAGATGCTCTTCCTATGGAAGATTCTGTTGGTATGCAGCTTACAGGAACAGGACAAGTTTTTGATTTTACGGTAAATATTGATATGCCTGGTAAAGGTACTAGTGGTATAGGATATGAAGTGACTGCTGAGAAACAAAATGGTTCTACTTTGGAAGATAATGATGTAAAACTTTATCTAGAAAGATCAATAAACAATACAAGTTATATAGCTGTTGATGATCCAAGTCATTATGTACCACTTGATGCAGATGATGAATTTGGGGCAAAGGCAGGAGAGATGGTACTTGATACTCATACAACAACAACTACACAAACCTTTTATTATAGATTAAGAATGTGGGTAGATCAAAATTATGAGGCAAGTAGTGAGTCAAAAAGTTTTACCATAACAGTCAATGTTTATGGAAGTGACACTGCTATAAATAGTAAAAATTATAATGTTGCCATTCAAGTAAATAATGTAACAAGTTCTTCAACTAGTGTAAATGTTGGATATAATGGAACTGGAAATGTATCTATAACTCCAAAAGAGGGATATTATTTATCTGATGTTAGCTGTACAAATGGCTATACAACCAATGCTGTTACAGGTGCTAGTGCTATTGATACTCAAAATATTACTATAAATAATAATGGAAATACTATCAAGAGTGTCTGTACTTTTATAGGAAGTCAAATAACATGGGATGTATGTAAAAATAATAAAGTTGTTGGTGCCTGTCCTGCGGGAATGCCTGTAGATTATAATATTGGAGGGGCAGTGCGACACTTCTATATACTTAAAGATAAAGGGGAAACAGTAGATTTGATATCTACTAGTAATATAGTAGAAAAGACAGCATGGGCTACAAGTAATAGTGAGATGAGTGCCAATGCGGCACAGGCGGCGTTAGCTAGTGCAACAAATGGATGGAATCCTATTCCTAGAATAATAACAAGAGAAGAGGCAGAATCTGTAGGTTGCACAATGGAAAAAAACTCTTGTCCTAACTGGCTTGTCGATGCAGGAAGTAATCACTGGACATCTACTGTCGCTACAGACAATTCTAGTGCTGCTATTTTGATTGTGAATTATTTGCAGGGCGACTTTAAGAGTACTCCTGTAACTTTTGGAAAAAATAATGGGGTAAGAGCTGTTATTAGTATAAGCAAGTAATATTTGCTTATGAAGAGTAAATTCTATTTCTTATGATTAAATCCTTTATGATGCAGATTGGAATGGGCACTAAGGTTGTAGGTTTTATACTCTTGATGGTTCTGTTGTTGATTCTTGCACTATACAGCAATAATTGATAATTTTAAATAACTTTTATATTTAAGTTTTGTATATTAATAAGATAGTTAATCTGATAAATGTTAGATTAGCTATTTTTTGAGAAGATATAAATAATTGATCATATTTCATTTTAATTATGGAAATTACATAATTCTTGTATGGTAATTTCTAAAAAAAAAGTATTATGTTCTTAAAAGGGTGAATCGCATTAAGATATAGTTTAACTTTTCTTGTGAGTTTTACATTGAAAAATCTTTTTTTCTTATTAATTATGTCAAATTTTCGAGAAAATGTCAGTAGTTAGATAACAACAAAGGAAAACCTTTGTTGTAAAAATATGGTACATAGGAAAAGTTAGTCAAGGGTCAAGATAAACGACCAAAGTCGCCCTTGACTAACAACCATGAAAAT
>JAAWCL010000133.1 GCA_022793235.1 Bacilli bacterium
CCCAACACCCACCCCACACACCCAACCCCACCCACCTCCACCACCCCCAACTCTCCACCAATACCCAATCACAAGACCCCACTAAACGAACCAAAAAGAGCAAAAACAATTACCAACACATAATATACCATTACACATGAAGTAAAAAATCCTCTTGCAGTATGTAGAGGATACCTAGATATGTTGGATTTAGAAGACCAAGAAAAATATAAAGAATATATTCCTATTATAAGTAAAGAAATCAATAGAACACTAAACCTAATGGATGATTTTCTAGACTATACCAAAATAAAAGTGGAAAAAGAAGATACAGATGTCTATATGTTACTAGAAGATATTAAAGAAGAAATAAGTCCACTTTTAAAACAAAATAACATTATATCAGAATTTATAATACCAGATGATGAGCTATATTTAGAACTAGATTATAATAGAATTAAACAAGTATTTATAAATATCTATAAAAATAGTATTGAGGCTAAAAAGAAAAATATGAAAATATCACTAAAAGCCTATAAAAGAAAAAATCAATTAATCATAAAAGTAAGTGATAATGGGGTGGGAATGAGTAAAGAAACCTTAAAACATATCGGAGAAAATTTTTATACAACTAAGCAAAATGGAACAGGATTAGGTGTTTCTTTATCAAAAGAAATAATCAGTCTTCATGAAGGAAGAATGTATTATAAATCAATAAAAGATAAAGGTACAGATGTATTTATAGAACTTCCTGTAAAATAAAATCAACGAAAATTGATTTTGTTTTTTGATTACAGTATAATAATACCCAGTGAAAGGAACAATATGAATCATGAATGAAAAAAAGTATAGAGAAAAAGAATGGTTAAGAAAATATAATCTAGCAAAAATATATTATGAACATTATGGAAATTTAAATATACCCTATGATTTCAAAACAAAAAATGGATATACATATAATAAAGAAGGAGAGAAAATAGGACATTGGATTAAAGTACAAAGATTAGCCTATAATGAAAAAGGTAGATGGAAAATTACAAAAGAGCAAATTATTCTATTAAATAGAATAGGAATGAGTTTTGAACGTTATGAAGAAGAATGGTTAAGAAAATATAATCTGGCTAAAAAATATTATGAAAAAAACAAAAATATAAATATACCACCAAATTTTACAACTATAAATGGTTATAAATTAGAGGAAGAAGGAATAAATATGGGATGTTGGATTACAAATCAAAGAAGTGCCTATATTGGTAAAGGAAATAGAAAAATGACAGAACAAAGAATTAAAATGCTGGAAAATATAAATATTTGTTGGTTTACAAAAAATAAAAACAAGAATCTTAAACTAGAAGAAATAACAGAACAAAACCTAAAAAGAAAAAAGATAGAAATATTAAATAGATTTTATTCATTTTTAAATCATTTTGATCAAACTTCTTTGCCATCAAAAGAAGAAATAGAAAAGACCTTTATAAAGAAATTATAGTGATCAAAAATAAAAAGTCGATTTCTCGACTTAATAATAAGGATAAGGCATAACAGGATAAGGACCTGGACAACATGGTCTAATAGGCGGATAAAATCCCTGATTGGGTTGAGACTGATGAGCTAAAAAATTATTATTAGCAATACCATAACCCAAAGCACCACCTGCAAGTCCACCTACAACAAAAGGAATAAAAAATCCCCTTTCATCATAATACCCCCCTACAGATGGATTTATAGTATGATTTGAAACAGGCTTACTACCTCTATACATAGTAGTAGGCATATTATAGTTTGTTCTATACATAATTTCCTCCTTCAAAGTATCTTATGCCAAAAAGAAAATAAAGTTATTAGTTTACTCCCCGAAATAGATTTGATAAAATAAGTACAAGGACGTGAAAAGTATGAAGGAAGAGGAAAAACGAAAGAGCATACCAGAAGAATACCAACCATTATCTATGTGGACATATTTTGGGTATGAAATCGTATTTTCCTTACCAATAATAGGTTTTATTATGCTATTAATTATTTCATTAGGTAAAACAAAAAATAAAAATCTAAAAAATTTTGCGCGATCTTATTTTTGTTTTCAAATATTATCAATAAGTTTGATAACTATACTTTTAATACTGTTCATAAGCATATATGCAGTAAACCTATTATAAAAAGAAAAGAGAGGATAAAATGGAACGAATACAAAAAATAATAGCAAATTCTGGAATGTGTTCTAGAAGAAAAGCAGAAAGATTAATAGAAAAAGGATTAGTAACAGTAAATGGACAAAAAGCAAAATTAGGTCAAAAAGCCTCTTATACAGATAATATAATAGTAGAGAATAAACTATTAAACAAAAAAGAAGAAAAAGTCTATTTTCTTCTAAATAAACCAAGAGGAGTTGTATCTACAGTAACAGATGATAAAGAAAGAAAAACAATTACCTCACTAATAAATACAGATAAAAGAATTTATCCAATAGGAAGACTAGATTATGACACAACAGGAGCCATTATCTTAACAAATGATGGAGAACTAGCAAATATCTTAATGCACCCAAAAAATAGAATAGAAAGAAGTTATTATGTAAAAGTAGAGGGATTTATAACAAAAGAAGAATTAAACCGTTTCAAACATCCCATCCTAGTAGAGAACAAAACATGTAACATAGAATATTGTAAGATAAAAAAATATGATAAAAAGACCAATACCAGTTATGTATTAATGATATTAAAAGAAGGACACAATCATGAAGTAAAAAATATTTTTAAAGCAATCAATCATCCAGTAATAAAACTAAAGCGAGAATCATTTGCAGAACTTAGAGTAGATAATCTAAAGAGTGGAGAATATAGAAAACTTTTACCAAAAGAAATAAAAAAATTATATTCCTACAAAAAAGAAGAAAGAAAATAGAATCGGAGTGACATATCCTAAAACACAAGCCATCTATGATGGTGGCATCGTAAATGGTTTAACAATGGTTACGGAATTATAACGATTGCTCTAGATGATCAAGAAATATTTTATGAAAAATTGATTAAATATTATGAGAGTGGAGACATGTCTGATTTAAAAGAGTGGATTTATAAAAATTGTATTGATGGCATGAATCTAAATAATAACTAAAAGAGATTTTTAGTTTTTTTTAACTATTAAATTTATTTACAAAGAAAAAAACTAGCTCATTACTAGTTTCCACAAAACATAAGATATAAAACTAAATTTCCTTATCTACTGTAATTACATCATCATCTCTAATAAATCGAGTCTCATAACCACATGCTTTAGCAATTACACAAACCTTTTCAAAGTCTGGTTCTAAAGAACTATCTTCATATTGTAACAAAAGATCTCTATCAATACCAGTAATAGAAGAAAGTTCTTCTAAAGAAAATCCTTTATGTAATCGCATAACTCTTAATAATTTCCCTATCATAATATTCCTATTCTAATAAACCACAACTATTAGAATAAAAATGCAAATACGTTATATTTAGACTCCTTTCAAAACTAAATATAAGATTATTCAATATCCATTCTTTTAATATTTTCTGATGTTAAAACTTCCTTATCACTTTTAAATTCAACTTGATAACCGCAAGCACTTGCAATTTTTTCTATAATCTCAAAAGTAGGTTGAATTGTCTCAGTTTCATATTGAGATATGGTATTTTGTGGTATATTAATTATCTTAGATAATTCTCTTTGTTTTAATTTTTTTTGTGCTCTCATTCTTTTTAATATTTTACCAATCATATTTTTCACCTAAATAATAAATATCCTAAAATAAGATGTTTTTCTTGACTTATCTCAAATAAAGATATATGATAAATATAAGATATCTAAGAATAAGATATACAAAAGATATTTAAACCTCTTGTAAAATCTTTTCATCATGTCTAATCTCTTTTCCACATAGTGTAGTGAAGGAAACCTTAAATATCTTTGAAAGGGCATATAAATTATTAATCGATATACAAATGATACCTTTTTCATAACGTACAATGCAAGCTTGACTAACACCAAGTGATTTTGCTACATCCATTTGAGATAAGCCTTTTTCTATTCTCATCCTTTTGATATTTTCACCAAGCACTTTAAAATCCATTCCTTTCTGACAAGTGCTTGTACTTCTATTTTTATGTAAACCTAAAGCATAGTCAAGACTTATTTCAAAATAATCAACAAAATCACACAAATTTTTTAGAGGAATGGTACTAATACCGATCTCCCATAAAGAATAGGTTGAGCGTTTTACACCCAGTATATCTGCCATTTTTTGTTGAGTTATATCATGATCTTCTCTGATATCTTTGATTTTTTTAACATTTAACATATTTTCACCCGAAATAATTTTCTCATTAAACTGGAAAATTATGGAAATATGCTAATTTTAGTTATATTTATTTGCTAATTTGTGTTATAATTTTGATTAAGATAGTAAAAGGAGGCATGAAAATGTAATAAAAAAAGAAAAAAAGAACAAAATTCTACAAAATAAGTATAGATAAGAAAATATAATGAAGATAATCTTAAATATACGAAAGGAGTAAGAAAATGGAAAGTAGGAAGAAAAAGAGTATTACAGTCTTGGGTTTGGTATCCTTATTACTTGTTATAATCGGGGTAACGTATGCCGCCTTTAGTTATAGTAAAGTGGGAACAAATGAAAATACCATCTCCAC
>JAAWCL010000134.1 GCA_022793235.1 Bacilli bacterium
CTTTTTATATGTACCTTCATCAACAACTAATTTTAATCTTCTATTAATATGCATTCTAAAATAATGACCACAATTAGGACAAAAATTTAAATTTTCTCTTAATGTTTCTTTATATATTATTTCTTTACATTTATCACATTTAGCCCATTTTCCAACAGGTATATCTATATTAGTTTTTTTATTTTTTTCTGGTAGTTCTCTTTTTTTTATTTTATCTACAATCATATCCTATCCCTCTTTTTTTATACACTATCTTTAATATGCTTATATATTAAATTTCTTTTTTATAAAAGAAGTATCAAAATCTCCTCTAATAAATTCTGGATTTCTTATAATCTCAAACAAAAAATCTCTATTTGTATCTATACCATCAATCACTAATTCCTCTAATGCTCTTTTCATTTTAGCAATTGCTTCATTTCTATTTGTTCCATGTACTATTATTTTAGCAATCATAGAGTCATAAGTAGGTGGTATTGTATACCCTTCATATACTGCAGTATCAATTCTTATACCATTACCACCTGGAAGGTTAAGTCCTGTTATTTTTCCGTGGACAAGGCATGAATTTTTTCTTTGGATTTTCCGCATTTATTCTACATTCAATTGAGTATCCATTAAATTCAATATCTTTTTGTTTTAAGTTTAGCTTTTCACCTGCTGCTATTTTTATTTGTTTTTTTACTATATCTAATCCTGTACGCATTTCTGTAATAGGATGTTCAACTTGAATTCTTGTGTTCATTTCCATAAAGTAGAAGTTTTTATCACTATCTACTAAAAATTCAACAGTACCACAACTTGTATAACCAGCTACTTTAGCCGCTTTTACTGCTGCCTCTCCCATTTTATTTCTAAGCTTTTCATCTATTGCAGTTGATGGTGTTTCTTCTATGATTTTTTGATTATTTCTTTGTATTGAACAATCCCTCTCTCCTAAATGAACTACATTCCCATGTTCATCTGCTAAAATTTGTATTTCTACATGCCTAGGATTTTTTATGAATTTTTCAATATATATTTCATCATCATTAAATGAGTTTTTAGCTTCTTGTTTTACAATATTATAATTATTTTCAAGCTCTTCTTCACAATTTACTATTCTGATTCCTTTTCCACCACCACCAGCAGCTGCCTTTAACATTATAGGATATCCTATTTTTCTAGCCATAATTATTGCATCTTTTAAACCTTTTATACTTCCATCTGAACCTGGTATAACAGGAACACTTGCTTTTTTCATTAATTCTTTAGCATTTGATTTATTACCAAGTAGTTCAATTACTGAAGATGATGGACCTATAAACTTTATATTAGACTCTTCACAAATCTTTGCAAATTGAGGATTTTCAGATAGAAAACCAAAACCTGGATGTATACTATCTGCTTTTGTAATGCATGCTGCTTCAATAATATTTTTAATATTCAAATAACTTTTCCCGTGACGGTGCAGGACCTATACAAATAGCTTCATCTGCAAGCTTTGTATGTAAAGCCTCCTTATCAGCTTCTGAATACACAGCAACTGTTTTAATATTCATCTCTTTACACGCTCTAATAATACGAACCGCAATCTCACCACGACTTGCAATCAATATCTTATTCATTACTCATTCCTTTCTAATAGGGATTTGGAGCCAAGTTTCAAATCCCTATACTTTTTATGCTTTTTTATTTTAATACTTATTTCATTCACTCAACCTATAAGGATTTGAAACCTGGCCCCAAATCCTTATTCTACAACAGCAAAGGTTAATTCTCCTTTGGCTGCTATTTTCCCATCCACTGTTGCAATTGCTTCTCCAACACCAATAGGTCCTTTTCTTTTTATAATCTTGACTTCAAGTTTTAATTTATCTCCTGGAACAATCATTCTCTTAAATTTCATTTTATCAATTCCACCAAATAATGCGTTTTTACCTTTGTTTTCTTCCATTGAAAGAATTGCTATCGCTCCTGTTTGAGCAAGACTTTCTGTAATTAAAACTCCTGGCATTATAGGATTTCCTGGAAAGTGCCCTTTAAAATACCACTCTTCTTCATTTACATTTTTATATGCTACTGCACTTTCTCCAGGTATATATTCTTCTACTTCATCTATCATTAAAAATGGCTCTCTTTGTGGAATAATTCTTTTAATTTCTTCTTTGTTTAACATTCTAAATCTCTCCCTTTAATACAAATACTTTTTAACTACTTTATCCCAAATAAAGGTGCTCCATATTCAACTGGTTCTCCATCTTTTACATATACTTCCATGATTTTCCCTGTGAATTCTGATTCTATTTCATTCATTAATTTCATTGCTTCTATAATACAAACTGTATCTCCTTTTTTTACTTCTTTTCCAACTTCTACATAAGGTTCTGATGTAGGTGAAGGTTTCAAGTAAAAAGTTCCAACCATTGGTGATTTTATAATATTTAATTCTGATATAGTTTCCTTTTTCGAACTTTCGATATTTTCTCTAATTACTTTATCTTTTTCTTGATTATCTTCAACTATAGTGTTTATTATTTTAGTTTGTTTTTCTTCTTTCTTCATACTTATTTTTGTACCATCTGGAAAGTCTATATCAATAGC
>JAAWCL010000275.1 GCA_022793235.1 Bacilli bacterium
ACATTTCTACAAATCCTGGAAGTATAAAAAAATTGGTAGAGGTTATAAAAAAGCAAGGCGAAAAAGTATATGCTAGAAAAAATAAAAATAAGGATTTAAAAATTGCTATAAAACCTATATATAGAATACTTATAGTAGGTATTCCAAATGTAGGAAAATCTACAATAATTAATAAAATCGCTGGTAAAAATAGTGCAAATGTAGGAAATAAACCAGGAGTTACAAAGAAAAAACAATGGATTAGAGTTTCTTCAAATATAGATTTACTTGATACACCAGGTCTTTTATGGCCAAATTTAGATGATAAAAATGCTGGTATTAATCTTGCATTAACAGGAAATATAAAACAAGAAATATTAGATTTAGAAGAAATAGCATGTCTTGGAATAGATATATTGACAAAAAATGGAAAATACAAAGAAATGATAAAAAATAAATATAATTTACAGGATGAAGATTTTGAAAATATAAGTTATGATATACTAGAAATAATAGGTAAAAAAAGGGGTTGTATTGTATCAGGTGGAAATGTAGACATGACAAAAGCTGCAAATTGTTTTTTAGAAGATTTAAAAAGTGGTAAAATAGGAAAAATAACGCTTGATAATATAGATTTAATTAAATAATAGAATAGTTATATAGCTAGTATTAAAAAAATACTAGCTGTATAACTAAAATAAGGAGTAAATATGTATAAAATAAACAATATATATAATAATAATGAAGAAAATAACAAAGATTTAATGTATATATGGTTATCCAATATACCAGAAATGAGTTATATAATATATTTAAGACTTTTAAAAATATTTGATGATATATCAAATTTATATAATGAGTCTAAAAATAAAAGTAAATTTATTCATATCTTATATAGTAATAATATTAAATTATCAAAAGTATTAATTAGTTCTTTAACAAATTTTAATCTAAAATTAAATTCATTAAAAATATATAATAACTTAAAAAAGCAAAATATATGTATTTTAAATATTAGTTCAAAAAATTATCCAAAACAATTATTTCAGATATATAATCCTCCATTTTGTATATATTTATATGGAAAAGAAAGTTTTATAAAAAACAAAATTGTATATTTACATTATGAAGGATTTATCCTTTTTATGATTGTG
>JAAWCL010000276.1 GCA_022793235.1 Bacilli bacterium
ACTTCGTTCCTTACGAATCCCGCCACTCCGACCACACAAAAAGACTTGCGGATTAGCCAAGCAATAGAAAAGCGAGGTTTTTCCTCGCTTCTTTCTATTCCTTAGCTTTTTAGGCAAGTCTTTTCAGTTCATCTGCGTGAGTGGGACAGTTCGAAATAGTGACGCTCGCAGGCTCGCTAAGCCGTCACTTCGTTCCTTACGAATCCCGCCACTCCGACCACACAAAAAGACTTGCGGATTAGCCAAGCAATAGAAAAGCGAGGTTTTCCCTCGTTTTTTCTATTCCTCTTATACAACTAGACAAAGAATAAATCACATAATATGAGGTGTGTATGGAAATCGACACTATAGAAGAGCAATTTAATATTGTTGCAAAAGAGTACGATGTAAACAGAAAAAAGTTTATTCCTTGTTTCGAAGAGTTCTACGACAATACAACGAAGTTTATCGCGTCCAGTATTACATATCCTATGACTGTCGTGGATTTAGGAGCAGGCACGGGGCTATTGTCGTACTTTTGGTATAAATATTTTCCAAAATCCAAATATGTACTAGTTGATATTGCAGAAGAGATGCTCAAAATAGCAAAGGAAAGATTTGCTTCTTTGGACAACGTATCTTACGTTATAGAAGATTATTCGCAAATCTTACCGACAAATGAGGTAGACGTATTCATATCTGCTTTGTCTATACATCATTTGCGCAATCGTGAGAAAAAGGATTTATTCAAGCGCATATATGACAAGTTGCCTATAGGCGGAATTTTTGTGAATTATGACCAATTTTGCGCAGGAACAAAAATGCTTGACGGCTGGTTCGATACGTATTGGGAAAATGGCTTGCAAAACAGCGGTTTAACGGCAAACGACATTGAGTTATGGCGAGATAGGAGAAAGTTGGATAAAGAGTGTTCAGTTGAGCAGGAAGTCGAAATGCTTGCAAGTAGCGGTTTTAAGCAAGTAAAATGCTTATACTCATGCGGTAAATTTTCTGTTATAGTTGCAATAAAAACGGACGCGGTATAATCCTCGTCCGTTTAATGTATAAGAAATCCACGCGTTAGAC
>JAAWCL010000135.1 GCA_022793235.1 Bacilli bacterium
AATAGGAGAACAACATTAATGGATATTAGCCAAACATATATTAATTTATCATTTGAAGCAGATAAAATATTAGGACAAGGAAATTTAGTAGATGCGTTTTATGGAGATAGAAGTAAAGTTAAAACAAGAAAAAATATAAGTAAAGAAATATTAAGAAATGATTTTATAAACTTAAGAAAAGAAATACAAAAAAATATAAAGGATGAAGCTCCACATTTTGATAAAACATTTTTAACAAAGCAGATAGACTCTATTATTATGCAATTAGATGTAATAGATAAACCAATATCATACAAAGAAGCAGTAGAAAGAATGTTAGACATAAAAATTGAAGAACCACAAGAAGAAAGTATTAAGGCTATTCAAGATAAATTACAGAAATTGATAAAAGGAAATAACTTAAAAGAAAGTGTTTTACAATGGAGAGAGGATAATAGTGTTTCAGCAGAAAAGTTTGTTGAAATATCAAAAATAAAAATAGAAAGATATAAAAAAGAATCATTTAAGTTGATAGAAAGAATATTTCCAGAGATAAATATAGATGAACTATATCAAAATACTAAGATAAGACTAAATGTAGAAGATACAAAACAAGGATGGAGCGCTTATAATTATTATAAAGGTAATTATCAAGGAGAAATTGGATTTAATAGTAAAATGAATTTTAATCAGTATGATTTTGATATTTTTTTAACACATGAAGCTTTTCCAGGTCATCATATGCAATCAGCTATTAGAGAATATTTAAACAAAAAAGGATTAATAGAAAACTATTTTACCATTAATCTGATAAATACACCTGATTCAGTTATACAAGAAGGAATTGGAGATAGCGGATATCAATTTATTAATATTAAAATAGAAAATGAAAACGAAAAAATACAATATTTATTGGATAGATTAAATGTAGAAATACAATATTATGTTGCTTATCAGATATTTCAAAAAAGTATGTCAAAACAAGAAGCATTAGAATATATTTTTAAAAATAGATTTGATTTAAACATAAACGAAAGTAAAAAAACTTTGAATTTTGTGGAACAGTGGAAATATTATATTCCAACTTATAAATATGGAAAAGATATAGTAACTAAGTATTATAAAAAGCATGGAGAAAAAATTTTACCAATATTATATACTGGAGCATGTAAAACAACAATTGAAAAATATGAGAAATATGTGAGAATAGATAAATAGAGAATAAGATAGGAGAGAAAAAATGAAACAAGGGAAAAGAGTAGAAAAAACTAAAAAGAGAATGACAAAAGAAGAAATAGAAAAAAAGAAAAAGAATATAATAAAAACATTTTTAACCATTGTAGTTATAATAGTAATATTTATAATTGGACTTATTGCTAATGAATTTATTATTCTAGATAAAAATAAAACAACAAATTTAGTAATAAACAATAAAAATGTAACATCAAATTTAAAAAATGATGTCTTAATAGAAAATGATGTAATATACTTATCTAAACAAGACATAGCAAACTTCTTTGATAAACATATATATGAAGAGAAAGAAACAAATCAAATCATAACAACTTATGAAAAAAAGATAGCAGCAGTTGGATTTGAAAAAAATATAATTAATATTAACGGATCCAATAAAAAAATCTATGCACATGCAATAGAAAAAGAAGGAACAATATATCTACCAATATCAGAAATGAAAGATGTTTATGATATAGAAGTTGAGAATATTCAAGATACAAAAGTTGTAACAATGGATTCATTAGAAAGAGAACAAAAAAAGGCGATAGTAACATCAAATGTATCTGTTAAATCTTCAACAAATTTTATTGCTAAAACTGTAGATAGAATAAAAAAAGGAGATACTGTAATAGTTGTATCTAAAGATAAAGGACATGCAAAAATTAGAACTTCAAACGGAAAAGTAGGATATATAAAATCTAGTAAAATAGAAAATGAATTTATTGTAAGGGAAAGTATGGAAGAAGAAAAACAAGTTAAAGGAAAAGTTAATTTAACTTGGGATTATTATTCAGAAGTAGGTTCAGCACCATCACGAGAGGGGACAAGTATAGAAGGAGTTAATGTGGTTTCACCTGCATTTTTCTATATTGATAAAAATGGTAACCTACGTGAAAACATAGGAGATAGTGGAAAGAAATATATTGAATGGGCACATAAAAATGGTTATAAAGTATGGCCAATGATTTCAAATGCTGAAGCAGCAAAAGAGAGTTTAGCTATAACATCTAAGATTATGAATAGCTATAAATTGAGACAACAATTAATAGAAAGTATTGTAGATAAATGTGTTAAATATGGAATTGATGGGATTAATGTTGATTTTGAAAATATGAAACAGGAAGATAAACATATGTATTCAAGATTTATAATAGAACTTACACCAAGATTAAAAGAAATTGGGCTAGTCACATCTGTAGATGTAACAGCACCAGATGGTGGAGAGACTTGGTCAATGTGTTTTGATAGAAATGTAATAGGAGATGTAGCAGACT
Organism: Bacilli bacterium; assembly: GCA_022793235.1. GTDB lineage: Bacteria > Bacillota_I > Bacilli_A > RF39 > UBA660 > UBA2730. The sequence goes on from JAAWCL010000135.1 coordinate 2,490, forward strand.
ATATTGTTTTTATGGCATATGACCAATATGGAATATCAAGCAAAAAGCCAGGAACAACAGCTGGATATGATTGGGTGAAATTAAGTTTAAATAAATTCTTACAAACAGAAGAAATAAATTCAGATAAAATCATTTTAGCTATACCTTTCTATACTAGAGTTTGGACAACTGATTCTGAAGGAAATGTTAGTAGCAAGACAGTATTTATGAAAAATATTGATAAAGTAATTCCAGAAGGAGCAAACAAAAAATGGAATGATGATTTAAAACAAAATTATGTAGAATATACTGAAGGGAATAGCAAAAAGCAAATTTGGATTGAAGATATTAAATCACTTAAGGAAAAAGTATCTTTAATCAAAGAAAATAATTTAGCAGGAGTAGGTTCTTGGCAAAAAGGTATGGAATCTGACGA
>JAAWCL010000140.1 GCA_022793235.1 Bacilli bacterium
ATGATGGTGGTGAAGAAAACGGTGGAGAGTCAAGGAAGCACCGTGGTACAGAGCAAAATAAAGCAGTGAAGAGAGTTGAGCGTCTGAAAAAAGGCCCCAAAAGAAGTTTTGAAGATTTTAAAAATGAAATTGAGGACGCGTTACAAATATCTTTAGATGACCAAATTGATATAGAAATTAAGGAGGAAGAAGAGAAAAATAAAGGTTGTAAATATGATGTGGATATTATGTGTAACGAGATTTGTGAGACAGCAGATATACTTGAAAGAATATTTCAAGATAGAGTGACGGGGATTGCAGAACTGCTTGATAATGCGTCTGGCAGAAATCTCTTAGTAAGAAAAGGCGCGTGGAATATAATAGAATAATGAGTAAATAAAAGCAGACCCAGAAAATTTAGGGTCTGTTTTTGTGTTCGCTATATCATATTTAAGAGCGATTGTCAAGATAAAATAAAATAGGAAATGAGATTTTGAAACTAAGTGCGGATTTATTGTTATCAGAAGCTATGGTAAAGTATGTATATTCAATAAGAGATCTTATGAAAATAAATAAGGAGATGGTTGGAATCGGTTGGCGCCCCGCTTCTGGCTGACATAATGAAAATGAATAAGAAAGAAGCATTTAAAGAGATGGAAGAGAAAGCACTGTTAAAAGACGGAAAGTATGACTATATTTTATTGTCTGGTGAGAGAAAATTATTTGGTGCGATTTTGGATGATTCGGGTAAAGTTTGTATTCGGAATGCCTTAATTGTAGCATTTGAACCAGGAAAACGCAAGGTTTGGAAGATAGAAAATTATATAATGGAACAGTGCCCGGAGGAGTTTACAGCGTGTATAAAAAGTTTAAAGAGACTGGCAGTGTGTATTGGAGACAGAAAGGACGATACCTCATACCACTTTGTCAATGACGCAGATGGGAAGTTCCGAGAAAATTTCGGTGTTGTCGGTGTAGTAGAAGCTGGTGAGTATATCTATGCCTTTTACTATGATTGGAAGGATAAGCGAAACTGTTGTATTATGGCAGCTTGTGAAGGTATGGAGCAGGCGGATTTATATATCATTATGAAAAATCTGTACATACAAGGAGGGGAGACGGATGGAGACGGAGAAAATGCCGATAGGGACATATCTGGGATCAATGAAACGCTATTCGGAACCGGTACGGAGTGGTAATGAAGTCTACTCCAGAAGAGAAGAGACGGAGACAGATGATATGTCGTTGACTATAGCTCCTCACAGAAAGAGAAGAAAATCCGCTTCAAAGAAACATCGCAAAATTACCAGAGATTTGAAGCACTATAATCCGACAGAGGAAATAGATTCTGCTTTGATAAAGGGATTTGAGCTACCAAGTAATGACGTGTCGGAAATGCCAGACCGGCGATTTAAGCGATCTGATGAGGCTTTACAGCTAAGCTATAAAGGAGAAGAAGATGTAAACCAGAAAATAAAAAAAGCCGGAAAATATACGCTTTACAGCATGGCAGATGAAATCTTACGGAAAGTGAGAATAATCAAACATCATGGTGAATTGTATTATTATACGGGAAGAACGTATCAGGCAATTAACGATGAAGAGAATCTTCTCGAACTGATACGCTCTAAAGTTCGCAATGATGCTTTTCTGAAAACATCGACAGGCGTATTTCGAGATTTACTGACTTTTATGCGAGCAGATGGAAGATTGGTTCCGCCTGATTATGAGAAAAGGCTGAAGGACGGAAAATATCATGTGGTTTTCAAAAATGGAGTTTTGAATCTAAAGACTATGGAGCTTTTACAGCACTCACCAGAATATCTGACGTTTTACGAGCTGAAAGCAAAATGGCATAAAAATTTATCGGCCAGACACTTTGAACAGTTTTTACAAAGCGTCAGCGGTGGAGACTATGAAATTGAGCTGCGTGTTAAAGAGAGCATGGGTTATCTGCTGTCTCCAATTAACGAGGGAAAACTTTTCTTTGTAATGGGAACCGCACCAAACAGCGGAAAAAGTACATTGGGAAGACTATTAAGACAGTTAATCGGCGAAGCGTATGTTTCCAGCTTATCTACACAGAAACTGGCAGAACGGTTTGCCCTGGGTAATGCACATGGGAAGATACTGAATATTTCTATGGATCTGCCGAAGGGAAAGGTTGCTTCAACGTCAACCGCCATCATTAAGAAAATTACCGGCGGCGATACCATTACATCGGAACGGAAATATGACAAGCAGAGAGAGCTTCACAGCGATATGAGGTTTTTGTTTGCCAGCAATTTCCCTGTTACCGTGTCTCGGAGCGATGATGACGATGCCTTCTGGGATCGTATGGTAATTATCCCTTTTCCGGTTTCTATCAAGCGGGAAGATATGGATAAAGATCTTTTAGAGAAACTTTTGGAAGAGAGAGACGCGATTATTACACTGTGTTTGCAGGCTTTTCATAAGGTACTCCGGCGTAATTACCTTTTTTCCGTATGCAGTCAGGCGGATGTGATGAAACGGGAGTGGAGATACAAGGAACCGGATTATACGGGTTCAATTCAGCCCTTTATGGAAGAGTGTATTGAAATAACAGGGAGAAAAAATGATGGTATCTTCTTTGCGGAATTATATGAGAAATATTGTGAATACTGTGAAGAAAATGGATTTGAAGCAACTGGAAAACATAAGCTGAGATCATGGATTTTGGCGAATGAGAAGTTATGTGACAAAACAAGAATGCGTCTTACTGAAAAGAATCCAAGATCGAGCTTTTCCGGAATGCGCTGGAAAGAATAGGAGGAGGCAAAATATGATTGAGATACCGATTTGGGAGAAAAGTAATTTAACGATTGAAGAAGCGGCAGTTTATTCAGGGATTGGCAGAAACAAGCTTAGGGAACTGACGGAGAATGAAACCTGTACATTTGTGTTGTGGATAGGAACAAAACGCTTGATAAAGAGGCGGAAATTCGACGAGTTTATAGATAAGGCGTATTCTTTGTAAAGTAGCTGATACAGAGTAAATTTCAGCCCATGTGAAGGCAGCCTGTCTTGACGTGGGCTGGATTTATGTAAAAGAGAGGAAGATGAAACATGATAGAAAGAAGAAAGGATAAGAACAGGCGGGTGCTGAAAGAGG
>JAAWCL010000277.1 GCA_022793235.1 Bacilli bacterium
CGGGAGGGGGACAGCCGGCGGGGCCGGCGCAATGGAGAAAATGAGATTGCCAAAAAAGTTTTGCACTGTATACAGAGGCCCGGACAAGGCTCCTGTGAGCATAGCAAAAAACAGGACCATCATAAAAATATTTTGATAACGGTAATAAGATGCCAAAGCCCGATCACTGAGAAAAGCCGCAATGATTCGGGAACCGTCCAAAGGCGGAACCGGGATCAAATTGAACACCGCCAAGGTAACATTGACTATCACATAGTAATAAAACAAATTAAAGAAAAACATCGTCACATTGTTATAAGGGGCAAACGCTTGCATTGCGACTACAACAAGAGCCCCCACCAGCGCGGCCAACAGATTAGAAAGCGGCCCAGCCAGGGCGGTGATCGCCATATCACGCTTGGGCTTTTTGAAATACCGGGGATCCACCGGCACCGGCTTAGCCCAGCCAAAGCCGAAAAGAAGCAGAGCCAAGGCGCCCATGGGTTCTACGCTTGCCAGCGGGTTCATGGTAAGCCTGCCCTCCAGCTTCGCGGTGGGATCACCCAGCTTATTAGCCACCCAGCCATGGGCAAATTCATGAAGAGGAAGAATACAGAAAATAACGAAAAAAATGGAAAGCACCTGAGCGGCTGCAGCCCAAAGATCCACATGCTGGCCGGAAATAACGTTCCTGATCACACCAAACAGCATAGCAATCCTCCTTACCTGTACTTAGGATTATAAACTATCCCGAAGAAAAACACAATTCTTTTCAAAAAAAACTTGCATTTTATCGGGGGGTCTGCTATAATTCAGAATGTTGTAAATTTAGAATCGCCTGATTTTAAGGAGGTGCAGATATGGCAAAATGTGAATTCTGCGGCAAGGACGTTTCCTTCGGCATCAGAGTATCCCACTCTCACAGACGTTCCAACAGGACCTGGAAGCCGAATATTAAGCGTGTCAAGGCTGTTGTTGACGGTACTCCGAAGCGTGTATACGCCTGCACCCGTTGCTTGCGTTCCGGCAAAGTGACCCGTGCCGTCTAAAAGAAAACCTGTAGAGAAAAGAGAGCCGCAAGGCTCTTTTTCTTTTTACTCGTTAGTGATTAGTTGTTTAGAAAGAGCGTTCTTGCCTTTTTTATTGCGATGAAGGCGCCACCACTATCCAGTATCCAGCATCTAAAATACGCATCCGCCCCTTATCC
>JAAWCL010000278.1 GCA_022793235.1 Bacilli bacterium
TATGGGAAAATTAGATAAATATATTCGTTCTAAATTTGATAAATTGGTTATAAAAATGTAAAAGAAAAGAAGGAATGAGCTATAAGCTAGCTATTCCTTCTTAAAAGCTGGAGTTTAGAAACTAGTCAATTCAATAGTATGTCTTTTCAAATTAAGGCATACCCGCTCAGCACTACCATTTGCAACAAATAATTCATGTTCTAATTTTCCTTCATCGATAAGCTCTATTGCTAATTTTTCAACTTCTGATTTATCAGCAGGATCATGAGCAGTAGAACGAGCTTTTCGTAAAGGAATTTTAGAAGCATTATCAATTGCCTGTTCCATTTTTTTTATAATGTCTGGATTTGGACGAGCAATACTATAGGTTTTTAAGTAAAAAGTTCCTAATTTTGTATTCATTGTAATACCTCCATTTTTCCTCGAATGCAACAGCTTTAAAATGTTACACATATATATTAACATAAAATTGAAAAATATGCAAATATATAAATTAAAGTATGAGAAGAAATATAAGCATAGAATAATCTTATTTATGGGATTATTTAATTAATAGTAAAGTAAAAATAAAAGAGAGTTTATAAACTCTCTTTTTAAATAGAAATTTATTTGTTCTTAGCATAAGGACAATAAATTGCTCCTCTAGTACCGTTTACACAACGGTTTGGTATGATACCAAATCTAGCTTTAGCTTTAGCTTGAGTATTCTTTTGAGATTTTGCATCCCAACATTCTCCTTTACACTGTTTACAAAATGAGTTTGACATAAATTTCCTTTCTGCTTACAATTGTAAGACTTAAAAAACAATTATAAAATAGCATATAGCTATTAGGTACAAATTAATTATAACATAATTAACATAAATAATCAAGAAAAATAAATAAAGCAAAATATGAATTAGGGCTTTGAATTATACAAAAAATATAGTATAATGGATAACAAATAAAAATCTAACATAGTTTTTTGTGAATTAGGAGAAAAGAAATGAATACCATATTAGGAGAATTAGGTAAATCATCCAAATTTATAGATTTACTAAAACAAGTAGAAAATAAACAAAGTCCGATAGCAATATCGGGCTTAACTGACGTGGGAATGGTACAAATTGGAACTGCTATACATGAGTTTGGAAAAAAGCCAATTTGTATAATTACATATAATGAAATACAAGCCAAAAAGATATATGAAGATATTAAATATTTTACAGATAAAGTAGTATTTTTTCCAAAAAAAGAAGTAGTGACATATGATTATATTGCGGAGAGTAAGGAGTTGCCATATCAAAGAATTGAAGCATTAAACGAAATTATATCAAAAAAGAATTTAATTATCGTAACTACTATAGAAGCCGTAATGCAAAAACTACCAGAAAAAGAGACTTTGTATAAAAATGAACTTAAATTTAAAGTAGGAGAATCATATAAGTTAGAAGAAATAAAACAAAAATTAGTAAATTTAGGATATACAAGATATGAACTTATTGAAGGAAGAGGCCAATTTAGTGTAAGAGGAGGAATTTTAGATATTTCCATAAATGAAACTATGGGAATTAGAATTGAATTTTGGGGAGATGAAGTAGACTCGATTAGAAACTTCAATATTTCAAGCCAAAGATCAATTAATACATTAGAAAAAGCAACAATATACCCAGCACATGAATATATCTTAGAAGATAGTATTGAAAAAGTTTGTAAAAAAATAGAGAAGATAGCAGAAAGTAAAAATCAAAAAGAAATTATACAAGAAGATATAGAACAAATAAAAGCAGGAAATTATATAAGTAA
>JAAWCL010000136.1 GCA_022793235.1 Bacilli bacterium
AGAAGATGATGATTTTCTTTCAGAAGATATAGAGACGTTGTAAGATGAGTGATAAAATAAGAAAAGTTATAGTTTTTATTCTTTTATTTTTTATTCTTATTCTATTCTTTTTTTTGATTCGATACGTACTTAATACAAAAAAGGTATCTTCTAAAGATAATTTAGTCTGTGTTATGACTTTTAATGAAAGTTCTGTTATCACTTATAAAACTGTATTTAAAAATGAGAAAGTGGAAAAGATTACTATTACTTATTTAGATGAGAACATTAATCAGGGAAAGGAATATGCTTCTTTTAAAAATCAAATAGATTATTTGTGTGGTTTAAAAGGGAGTACTTTTAAGTATGCGAGTAATGATTTGATTATAACAATTAATAAAGATGTACTTTTAAAGAATAAAAATGATGTAGTACTTAAGAATATGTTTAAGAAGTATCATTCTTTAAAAATGTATTATGAAAAGTTAGGCTATGATTGTGAATAGTTATATTTGAATTGTATAATATCTAGTAAAGATTAATTCTTTGTTAGATATTTTTATTTCTGGTATTTTTATTTTTTCTTTTTTATTTGTATCTTTTAAAAGTATTTTTTTCTTTTTTAAAATACTATCTATGTATTTATAATCACTATTTACTTTTACTATTTTTGTTAGGTCGTTTTTTGCAATAACTAAGGAACAATGCTTGTTGATTTTATTTTTATTTTTTTTATAGTATTCTATAAATTCCTTGGTTATTTTTTCTTTATTGGTGCTTGATATAATTATGTTTTGAACTTTTTTTAGGTAAATTGTTTTAGGAGAGTGATTTGTTATTTTTTTTATTGCATCTTCTAAATTTTTGGCATTACTTTGACGATATTTGTAAGTATAAGATATACCATCTTCTTTTTTACTTGGAATAATTTCTTGCATACTAATATTGTATTTTCCTTCTTTTATGGATATTGTTATATTGCTAATAATTGAAAGACTATTTAATTCTTCATATTTCATACATCCAGTTAATAGAAATAGAGTTGTTATAAATAAGATTAATTTTTTTTTCATCTAAAGTGACCTCTTTTCTTATTATTTGTTATGAGTGGATTTCTATATTTTTCTCCTTTGTTTTCATGTTTTATGATGGTGTCTTTAAATTCCGATTTTACAAAAGGAATAAAAGGTGCTAGGTAGTGTTTTCCAAAACATTTAATTGTTGCTAGACGAATAAATAATATGATTGCACCAATAATTATGCCCCATATTCCAAAAAGACTTGCTATAAATAGTAATATAAAGCGCCACCACCGAATAGCACTGACCATTTCAATAGAATTAAATACAAGTCCTGATATGGCTGATATTGCTACTACAATGATCATGATTGGTGAAATGATTCCGGCACTTACTGCGGCATCTCCTAAGATAAGACCTCCAAGTATAGATACAGCATTTCCTGATGTGGAACTCATTCTAATATCACTTTCTCTTAATATTTCAAAGCTAATCATCATAAATATAGCTTCTATAATTGCGGGAAAGGGGACTGATTCTCTTTGTGCTTTTAGTGAGAGTAAAACATCTAAGTTTATTAGATCATAATTATGGGTTGTTACCATAATATAGAGTGCTGGAACAAAGATGGCTGTTAAAAAGGCAAATACTCTAATCATTCTTATAAATGTAATATTGATTGGTTTTTGATAATAATCATCTACGGTATGAAAGAAATCTATAAAAAAGTTGGGCATAATAAGGATGTATGGACTCATATCTACTAAAAGAGCTGCTTTTCCCTCTAAAAGGGCCATAGCTACTTTATCAGGACGTTCTGTTGACATAATTGTGGGAAAAAAGCTAGAGTTTTTTGATTCTAGATTTTCTTTTAAGTAGGTTGAATCTAAAATTCCATCAATATCTATCGTTGATAGTTTTAATTTAATTTGTTCTATTAAATCTAAGTCTGCAATTCCTTTTATGTATAAGATTCCTACTTTGGTTTTTGTATTTCGTCCAATATTTAAATCGAAGCATTGGAGAGAAGTTGTTTTAATTCTTCTTCTAATTAGACCTAAGTTTGTATTAAAGTTTTCTGAAAAGGCATCTTTTGATCCTTTTACACTTAGTTCATTTTCTGCCGTTGCAATGCCTCTATCTAAGGCAGCTTTCATTTCGATGGCATAGATTTTATCTGCTATAATGATGAAAAAACCTGTATTTACAAAGTCAAATATTTCCTCTTTTTTAATTTCTAACATATTGCAATCAGGTAGTATATTTAATAAATCTTTAAAATCTTTTCTTTTTAGTGTTGTTAATCGTTCTAAAATAAATTCATTACAGTCTGTTGAAGATGTTAACACCTCGTTGAATAAAATAATTATTTTTTTTTTGTCTATTGTTATTTCTCTTACAATATAGTCTTTGCTATAACCTATTTCTTTTTTTATTTCATATAAATCCATAGTATTTCCTCCATTATAAGTATGGTAAAAAGGGAATAATTTATGTATAATAAAATTGGTGGTCATTATGAATATTCGTATAAAAAAATTGGATGACTTTGGTCGAGGTATCGCCTTTATTGACGATAAAATTACTTTTATTGCTAATGCTTTGGAAGAGGAACTTGTTGAAGTTAAGATTGTTTTAAATAAAAAAAAGTATATGATAGGTGAGGCTGTTCGTATTTTTGATCAAAATGAAGAAAGAGTTTCTCCTAGATGTCCTTATTATTTAAAATGTGGTGGATGTGATTTGGAACATTTATCTTTTTCTTATGAAAATCGTTTTAAAGTTTTTAAGGTTAAAAATATTTTAAATAAATTTGCACGTATAAACTTAGCTTCTATTCCTATTGTGAGTGGGAAGGATTATTTTTATAGAAATAAAATTACATTTGTTGTAAAGGAAGGTAAGTTGGGTTTGTTTGAGAAGGAATCTAATCAATTTGTAAGGGTTGATAAGTGTTTTTTGCTTGATTCTTTTTTAAATGAAAAGTTAGAAATGTTGCAGTATCTTGTTCAAAGAGAGCCTTTGATTACTAAGATTATGCTGCGACTTGGTAATGTTACCAATGAAGTTATGCTTTCTATTTATGGAGAGGTAAAAAATAAAGAAGGATTTTTAGATGTTTGTGATAGTTTAATTATTAATGATCAAGCTGTTATGAAAAGCTATATTACGAGTTATATCTTTGATAAAAAATTTCATATTCGAAGTCGATCTTTCTTTCAGATCAATAATGAGGTTGTAGAGTATTTGTATGCTTATATTCGAGATTTGATAAAAGAGTTGTCTTCTTTACGAGTACTTGATTTATATTGTGGAGTAGGTACTATTGGTATTACTATTAGTGATTTGGTTTCAGAGGTCATAGGGGTAGAAGTAGTAGAGGAGGCTATAGTGGATGCAAGGGAAAATAAAGAATTAAACCATATTCAAAATATTTCTTTTATTTGTGCTAGAGTTGAAGATGTTATTTTGAAAATACAAAAAAATATTGATACTGTTATTGTGGATCCTCCAAGAAGTGGACTTGATAGGAAAGTAAGGGAATGTTTGTGTCAATCTTCTATTTCCAATATCATTTATATTTCCTGTGATGCAAGTACTTTTGCTCGAGATTTATTAGAATTAAAAGAGAGATATAGTGTGCAAAGTATTCAACTTTTTAATATGTTTCCAAGAACAAGTCATGTGGAATGTGTATGCTTGTTAAATAGGCGATAACCCCCTATAAATA
>JAAWCL010000137.1 GCA_022793235.1 Bacilli bacterium
ATGCGAACTCCCTTTTGTATAAAATGGATTCCAAATTGTATAGTAAAAAGGAAGTTAAAAAGTATTCAAAAACGAATTAGGGTATATAAAAAAATGAAATATATTCTTGATAATAGTTTTTTCTTGTTTTATATTTAATTGAAAAGGAAGATTTTGATTATAATGATGTAGATGAAATAAAAAATACATATTATGAAAGTTTTTTAAAATTATTATATCCAAATGATAGTAATGTTAAAATGGAATATTGGAATATGCATACATATTTTGGTAAAATTATCAATCCTAAAAAAATATCTTTATTGATGGATCAAAATAATTATTGTGCTAATACAATACTTTTTAAAATCATAGAAAATAATTTTGAGTATATCAGAAAAAATTGTAATTTTTGTATTAATATTACATTTATATTCAAAGATTGAAATAGATGTAAATATAGTTGCTATTTACATCTGATGATTGAAAAATCGAACCCTTATGTTTCAGTATTAATATTTATAATCTTATTATTTTATATAAAAAAGTCAATAAATATAGAATTTATTGTAGAATTGTATTCAAAATATAAATATCTTTATTTTTCTTTATATTTTGAATTGTATAAGTCTACTTCTTTTTCTTCCTCTCTTTTTGTTAAAAATTCTTGTATATCTGGAAGTTCCTCAATTGTTGACATACCAAAGTAATCTAAAAATTCACTTGTGGTATTATATAAAATAGGTCTTCCTGCATCTAATGATCTCCCTGTTTCTTTTATTAGACCCTTTGCGACTAACTTTCTGACAATTTGAGCACTAGATATACCTCTTAGTTCATCTACTTTTAGTCTAGTAATTGGCTGATTGTAAGCGATTATTGCTAAAGTTTCTAATGCTGAATTACTTAGGGTATTTGTTTCTTTATTTTCTATTAATTTTTTATAAAAATCTTTATGTTCTCTTTTTGTTGTTAACTTTATTTTGTTTCCTAAAAAATCTATTCTTAGACCTCTTGTCTTTTCTTCATATATTTCTCGTAATTTTTTTATTAACTCCTTGCTCTCCTCTTCCTCTACTTCTAGTATTTCTTTTATTTGTTCTATACTTAATCCATCTTCACCAATTACGAATAATAGTCCTTCTAATACGGCTACTTTGTCCACCTATATCACCTCACATATAATATCACTAAATGTATTTTCTTGTTTTATAGTTATTGTTTTTTCTTTTGTTAATTCTAGTATGGCAAGAAAGGTTGCTAATATATATTCTTTATTATAATCTTCAAATAATTCATAAAATGATATTTTCTTTTTTGTTAGTAAAATGTTTTTAATTCTTGTTTTTCTTTCTTGTACTGTTATTTCTTTTTCTGTTATTTTTGTTTTAATTGGCTTTTCTTCTTCTCTTCTAAGTAAAAATTTTTTAAAAGCATTTACTAAATCATCTAATTCTACATTTGTTTCCATTTTTTTTTCAATGTCTTCAACATATTGTTTTATATCTACTCCACTGTTGGTATATATCTCTTTTCTATTTCTTTCTTTTTCTTTTAATTTTTCAGTTATTTCTTTATAAACTTGATACTCAATTAATTTTGTTGCTAATTCTTCTCTTGGATCCTCTTCTATTTCTTCTTCGACTCTTGGCAATAACATTTTTGATTTTATATAAATTAATTCACTTGCAATTACCAAATAGTTGCTTGTTATTTCTAAATTCATCTTTTCCATTTTATTCAGATAATTTAGATATTGTTCTGTTATTTTTTCAATTTCTATGTCTAAAATATTCATTTTATTAATTTTTACTAAATGCAATAGTAAGTCTAATGGTCCTTCAAACTTATCTATTTTAAATTCTATATCCATCTTATCATTCCTATCTATTATTTATATTATATCAATATTGCTATTATTTGTACATATATGTAAACTTTGTTATAATATATATAGGTGATGTTTATGAAGCGCTTTAATATGATTGATGAAGATTTTATTTGTGAATATTGTGGGAAAGAGGTAAAAAAGCTTAAATATACTGCAAGAGATCATTGTCCATTTTGCCTTTTTTCAAAGCATGTAGACATCAATCCAGGAGATAGAAGAAATTTATGTAAAGGACTTTTACAGCCTATTGGAATAGAAAAATACAAAGATACATTTAAGATACTTTATCACTGCAATAATTGTGGAAAGGAACATAAAAATGTTATGGCATTAGATGATAATGTGGATTTGATTATAGAGCTTTCAAAGCTTAATTAGATAAAAGAATTGAACTATAAATTCAATTCTTTTTTATAATATAAAACCCCATTTCTTGAATATAGAAACGGGATTCATATCAAACCAATTAGCTTTTTTTATTTAAGTCAAATATAATATTTTTATTATTTCCTTCTAAAGTTACTGTAATCTCACCTATATTTGAATTGTATGTACCTATAGGTAAATTTCCAGCTGTTATATCAATATTGTCTCCTGCCTGTGTTTTTATAATTAAATCTGTTGCATTAATATTATTAGAAATTGCATTTAAGTCTTCTAATATATAAGCATCGGTATTGGAAGAGTTTGCACTAACATTATAGCTAAGATTTTGAATATTTGAACTAGTGTGTGCTGCTACAATATGAATATTACTTGAATAATCTTCTTCTAATGTATAAATGTGTACCAAAACGCTTTCTTGTTCCCCTTGATCGTTTGTAGCAGTATAATATGCATATGTATTAAATACATTATTTACACCATTTGCTTTAATCCTATTTATTGCTTTTGATATAAGTATATCATCAAGTAATTTATCTGTTAAAAGAGGAGCAGTTGCATCTATATAATTTGCTAATTCAGCTGTTAATGTTGTTCTTAATATATTTTCATTAGAATTATTTTCAATTGTTGTATCTAGGTTTTCTTTAGTTATAATACCATATAAATTATTTGGTATAATCAAACTTTGTTTGATTGGATTATTATTATATTTAATAGAATTTAAACTATGCACTAATCCACTTTCTATTATTTCTATAATATTTTTATTTTCAAGGGTTGGATTTTTTGCTTTCTCTGTATTTATATAGTTAACTATAGTTTCATATTTATCTTTTGTTGATTCATCTGTATCTGAATATAAATACTTTGCTAAATATTTATAAAATGTTTCATCTACTTTATCCTTATCTATAGTATAAAAATAAAATTCCTTGTCTTCATTTTGATTATGTGAGTTAAAGTAAGTATTGGCATAACTGTCAAATTCTTTTTTTACTTCAAATTTATATGAATCTCCAACTATTGATACTGTAAGTCCAATATCAAGCGCATTAAATTCAGATGGTACAATAGTCTTATTATTAAGACTATCTTTTATGTTTAAAGAGTCTAAATATGGTTTTATAGATTTTGCTAGTAGTGTGTGATCTTTTTCATTTGCATACCATATTAACCAAGCCACTAAGTCATCATATGAAATAGTAGTATATTCAGTGGGATTATCTTTATCAATATCAGCTGGTGGTTCTGGATCAACGCGGTTGTCATAACTTATTTTATCTTCTTGATATTGTAAACTAGTAAACAGATAATCTGTATGCTCTATATCATTATAATATATATTTTCATATATTGCCATTGGTACAATTAGATTTTCCTTTTTTTCGTCTAATATTTTCTCTACTTCACAACTTACATTGTAAGTTATTACCTCTGTACCTTTATTTGTAAAAGATATTTCATTCACAAAGCTATTATCTATATCTGGATTCTGTATTACTGTATTATGATTTACTTGTATACTATCTACATGACAAGCATTATTTCCTAATTGAAGAACATATGAATCTTTTGCATCTGTACTTTTCATACTAGTTTCTTTTCTAGTCAATTGCACACTATATTTTAATGTTTTTGTTGTAGATCCATTTAATGTTCTCAACTCAGCTGTTCCTTCCATAGACATAAAGCTCACACCATAACTAACTGATGGAGTTTTACTACTATCTGTGTATTTTGCAGATGAAGAACTGTATGAAAATGTAACAGTTATAAGCAAAATTAGTGTTAATAAAACTATTTTCTTAAAATATTTTCTTTTTTTCATATTTTCACCTCCTCATATTTTAGTCAATTACTTGTGTTGCTGAATAGCCAATAGATATCAAATCTTCTTGAGAATAACTATCTTCATAATTATAATCCATCACTAGCATATATATCCTATTTTTTCCTTTAGAGGCTCCTACACTTTCTATTAAATTGATGTTTGTAGTTGTATCTGTTTCTGTAGTATTCTCATCAATATTTTTGAACGGTAATACTTGTGTTTGATTTAAATCTAAAGTGTTTTTCTTAGCTATATCTGTTACATCGTATAATTTATAATTACTAAAATATTTTGTGTTATCTATAGCAGCGTTTTTTATACTGTTTTTTAAGATCATAGAAATAATTACATTTGCATTTACTTCTAATTTAGAGGTATCTACCTTGAAATAAAAACCAACTTTAGGGTCTGGCCTTAGACTTCCTGCTGATGAATTATTATCTATACAAGCTACATTATTTGGTGTTGTTCTTATATCTCCACTATCCATTTCACTACATGATACTGCTTCAACATTAATATCAAATTTAGCTACTTTTGCAGTATCCTGATAAGATTGAGATGAGAGATATCGTGAATAAGTTACTACTATGGTTAGGATACACATAACACCGCAATACATAAATAACCATTTTAATAAATTTTTCTTGAACCCTTTACTTTGCAATAAATTTTTCACATTCCTCACCTTCTTTCTTTATCTTTCTTTTTAATTAGTAGAGACTTCTTTTCTTCTGGAGTTGCATCTAGTGGGATTCCATTTTTATCTGTGCTAATTAATACACATACTATGATACCCATGATCAATATCAATATCAGTACTAATGGATTTCTAATAGACTTAATTAAATAACCTAAATTATTTATTTTTCCTACATATTTTCCAACTATATTTTTTTCTTGCAGGAATCCTTTGTCTTCTGTATTGTTTGCATCTCCCTTAGTGATTATTCCTTTACTTGTTATGTCAAATATTCTATGTGTTACTATACTTCCTGTACTATCTTTAAAGGTAATGATATCATTTTTCTTATACTCACTATCTTTTTCATTAATTATAATTAGATCACCTTTATTAATTGTTGGCGTCATTGAATAACTTACTACTTCCAGAATAGCATATCCATTAACACTTGCCAAGTCCTTTTTTAATATATTTATTGATATATATGTATACAGATTATATATCAAGACAAGTATTACTACTATCCAGATTATTATTTGTAATAGTTTTTTTAAGACTTTCATAATATCACACCTTCATCTTAGTTACCATTTTCGCAATAAGAATCCTTTGTCGTATATTTAAATCCTACCATAATTGAGTAATCTTGATCACTAGTTATGTTACCAATTTTTGTATCTAATTTATCAGAGGCTGTATCAATTTCTACCCATTTCCATAGTATTGATATAGCAACTTCTTCTCCAGGTGTTAATTCTATTGATTCTTTACTTGATGAAGTGTTATTTGGTAATGTTATTGAATTTTCTGTTCTAACTCCATTATTTGCTCTTGATGATTCATTATCTCTATTTAAGACATCAAACTTATTATTTGTACCACCATAGAAATATTTCCATGTATCATCACTACGTTTGGTATACTTTATGACATATCCCATATTTATACATCCCTCATCAATACAGGTTGTATATTCTGTTATATTAATACTATTTATTTTTAATGTGTGCTTTGTATTGTTTTTAATATATGCTGTATGAGAACCATTTGCTCCTGGATAAATTATTTTATCCTTTTTATATTTTTTATAGTATTCCTCATTTCTAAATAAGTCTACTTCAGTTAAATACATTATTCCTTCTTTTTCTACATTAATTACCTTGCTAGTTTCCTTATAAATGGCATATAAGGTTAAGTCTTCTGTAATATTATTTCCTTCTATTATATCAGTTAATTGATATGTTTTTCCACTTCCATCTGCCATTGTATTATAACTATCTAATTCATAGTATTTACAATTTTCTTCTTCTTTTTTATCTATTTTAAATGCTTTATAATCTGCTAAATTAATAGTTGTATCTTTATCTAATAAAATTTTATATTTATCTGTAAAAGCATCAAAGAAACCACCATTTGCATTAATTGTTACACTATATTTTTCTGACACTTGCACTTTAATTGTCACAGGCTCAATTTCTTCATTATATACACTTCCAGTTATAGTTATATCTGCATATCCTATATTTATTGCCTCAGTTAAGAAAGCGATATATGATTTAGGATCTTTATTATCTTCTTTATTAAAAGCTATTTTTATAATATTAGGATCAGAAGAAGTTACATAGATATATCCTTTTTCATTATATAATTTTATACCATTTGGAGTATTTTCATAAGATATGTTTCCGTTATTAAATATATTTGTATTTACTATTATATTATTTTTTGTTGTTGAGTTTATATTGAAATTATATGGGCCATCATTATTAGGTTTTATATAATACTTCATAGTTGTTTTGATAACTAATTCATTTATTATGTCTACTTTTGTTCCAAGATATGTAGCTGTTAATTTGAATTTTTTATTTACATCATCTATTGTAGGCGTAATTGATATTTTGCTTGATGTTCCATTTTTTCCTACTGTTATTTCCACTTTACCTTTAAATTTATTTCCATTTTCGTCTATTAAATCTACAGCTATATCATTTTTAGCGTAATTATCTACCAATATACCATCCTCAAATATGCTAAACATTATATCTGAAGTAGCATTTCCAACACTGGCTTCATCAATGGCTATTTCGGTTATAGACTTATCTAAAACTATTGTCCTTTTTGGTCTAGTTATTGTTATTTCATATGGCTTCGGATTTACTTTTCCAGATTCACTTGTAACAATAGCTTGAATTATGTTTTCGCCCTCTTTTAAAGTAATGTTATTTATATCTGTAATTTCTGTACCATCTTTATATTGATATTTTATAGTCGAACTTCCATCTGTCCTTTTGATTATTAGTCCAATACTTGCTGTATTATGATTTACTTTTGTACTATATTTATCTGTTGTTGGTAAGAAATTTGGGGTTAAAGGAAAGTTCTGTGTACCATCAGTTACTTTTATACTATCCAATGTATTTACGTCTGATTTAGTAGCACCTGGTTCTTTTCTTGTTATATCTAATTTATATATTTTTTCTGTTTTTCCATCTTCTGCTATAACTTTTATTTCTACTTCATTTTTTCCTACATTTAAATTTACTACATTATTTGTTGTTGATCCATTTATGTATACTGTTGCTTTGCTGTCTGTTGGTGGTGCTGTTATGGTAACTTGGCTTACATCATTATTTACAGTAGCTGTATATTTTGTTTCATTACTTGTAAATGTTGGATTTATTGTTTCTCCGCCAGGTGTAATTGTTAAATTATTCAATGTTGCTATGGATGAAAGTGTAGGTGCATCCTTATGTTTTGCTGTAATATAGTATGCTTTTGTACTTCCATCTTCTGCTTCTACTACTATTTTTATAGGTGTATCTCCATTTGGATTTAGATTTACATTGTTAAAATCTAGATTAGGAACAGAACTATTATTGACATAGTAATATACTTTGGCTTTTGAGCTTGTTGGTTTTATGTCTAGTTTAATATTATTAACTCCTGTTGGTATATCTTCTATTGTATATTTTGTCTCATTTTTATTAAATGCTGGAGATAAGTTTCCAATTGAAGGTATAATATAATCTAAAGTTTTTATATCTGATTTTGATGGAGGATTGGGATCAGTTGAATTTCCTCCTTGATTTCCACTTCCGCCGTTTCCTCCAGGCTTACTGCTTCCACCACCATTATTACTATTTCCTGGTTTGTTTCCAGTACCATTTGGTTTAATATTTTTATTGTTTGTTACTGTTAAATCATATGTTGTTGTATATTTTTGTCCCTGATACTCAACTGTTAAGGTTATTATTACTTTACCAGGTTTGTGTCCAACTATTGTTAAGATTCCATTTTTTGCTGTTGCTGTTGCAATTTTTTCATCACTTGATATCACTTTAACATTTCCAGCTAGATTATTTAAATTATATGGAATTTCCAAAGTATCATATTCCATTAAATTTATAGTTCCTGTTTCACTACTTAATTGTATATTTCTTTTTGGACTTGTAATAGTTAAGTAATGTGTTCCTATATATTCTTTTCCATTTAATTTTGTACTTACTGTGATTGTAACTTTACCTTCTCTTTTTGGATATACTATTATATAATTATCTTTTACAACACATGTAGCAATCTTTGCATCACTTGTGCTACATTTATAATCATCTGTATCTAAATTTGAAGTAATGAATTCTATTTTATAAGTTTCATCTAATAAAGTTTCTCCATCACTTTTTATAAATTTTAATTCTTTATTATATATTTTTTCTAAGGTGTTATTACCATCCTCAATATCATAATCAGATGTTCCGTCGAAAAAATTCCCAACCTTCCCAAAGAAAATTGAAGAACAACTAGTGATTAAAAGCAAAATTATGATGATAATAATAATTATCATTATCACTTTTTTTAAAGTCGAATTCTCATCTTTATTGTTATTTTGTCTTTTATCTGACTTTGGCATAATAATCCTCCTCATAATATATAATAATTATTATTTAATTCCCAACTAAGTCTATGACAATAAATATCATAGACTTAGTTGGAAGTTAAATATTAACTTCCTAAATACTCATAATCACTATGGATTAACTGTTTGAGTAGCTGTAATATCAGCAGATATTGTTACAGTAGCAGGTGTTTCTGCATTACCTAAAGCAGTATCAGCAGTGTCATCAGCTTCTGTAGTACCAGCAGCCCATATCCATTCTATAGTATATGTAGACTCAGTATTGAATGTTAATCCTTCTAATGCTGTTTTTAATTCTGCAGCTGTCATATCTTCAGCATCAGTCATAGCAGTTCCATTTTCTTTTAATGTATAAGTAATTCTACCTATGTTATCAGTTACTTCTACATTTCCTAATTCTACAGTATAATTAACTTCTGTATTAGTACCAGCAGTGAATTTGAAATCTGCAGTTCCTGTTGAACCTGGAGCGATTACTTTATTACCATCTGCATCTTTGTTATCTGTAAGATTAGATTGATTTTTAGTATCAGCGAATAAATCCCAGTTATCTACAGCACCACTTTCGATATCCCATTTAGCAACTCTAGCAGTATCAGTGTAAGTTTGTGTAGAAGTATACTTAGCATAAGTACCAGCTACTGAACCCATACTAACTACTGAAAGTAGAGCTAAAGCTAATAAGAATGTATTTCTTGCTTTCTTCATTTATTTCACCTCCTTTTATATAAATTTTGGCTTAAGCATAATCCATGAATTATGCTAGGAAAATAAATTTCCTAATCTATATGTACCATTCTATTATAGAATGTTACACCATTATTCATATTTTGTTTTGAAGTTTTATTTTTTATTTAACTTCTTTTTTTCTTCAGAAGAATCATCTTCTAAAATTTCTTCTTCCAGTTTTTTCTTTTTCTTAAGTGCTAAGTATTCTTCATGTTCTTTATCTCTTTGCCTTTTAGTTGATGCGTAAAAGGCAAGTCCAAAGCAAATTGTAATTACTAAAACTAGAATAATTATTATTGTAGGTGATGCTAAGGCATTAAATATATTTCCTATAACAGGAAGTCTCATTTTGTAAATGCCTTCCACATCTTTATATTCAACAAGATTCTGATCTTGTGAATTATTATTATCACCTTTTGTAACGAAATATTTTTCACCGTCATTTTCTACTATATCAATAATACGATGGGTTGTTACTGTACCTTCACTATCTCTAAATGCTATTACATCATCTTTTACTAATTTTCTAGGTTCGATATTCTTAACAAATATTAAATCTCCTTTTCTGATAGCACTTTCCATAGAGTCCGATAATACTATAAATGGTTTGTATCCAAATACACTAGGTATTTTATCCTCATTTGTGTTTGCTTGAAATATTATTGAACAGTTAATTATTAGTACTGGTACTAAAATTATTGTTATTAATATTGCTAACCAGTTACTAATATCATTATACCATTTTTTCTTCATAATTTCCACCTTTTTTTTTACTTTCTTCTAATATTTTCTTCTTCATATAAATCGGAATCGTAGTTTGATAAACTATTTAAATATTCATCTACAGCTTGTTCTATATTCATTGCTTGATCCATATCTTTTGTTTGCGTTATATTATTAAAATCTATTTGACCATCTACTATTGATATTTTAATTCCCTCAGGAATACTTGATTCATCTGTATTTGCAATTATAGCACTGCCTGTTGTTGTATGAATGCTTTCATCTGTTCCTATTATGTTTGGCGTTACTGCTACTGGATCCATTTTATTTGTATTGTTTTCTTCTTTGTTTGGATTTTTTTGCCAACAATATTCACAACGTCCTGTACTTTCTTTCCAATTATGCAAAGTTCCATAAGCTGGATTACTTGCTAATAAATCTTCCATTACTTCTTTTTTTCCACATGCACATTTTCCTACTGGAACCTTACAATAGTCATTTGTTGGATCTCCTGTGAATTCTTGTCCTGCGTAATCTAACAT
>JAAWCL010000279.1 GCA_022793235.1 Bacilli bacterium
TGGGAAAGGAAGCGCCCAACAGGGAAACTGTTCTGGCGGGGTAGATGAACAGCGTGTTCAGGATCACATTCAACACATTGGTGAGAAGGTTCAGAAGCATGGGAGTTTTGGTATCTCCCGCACAGCGAAGAATGGAGCTGAACATGTTGGAGCCAAAGGTAAAGGGCATGGCGCAGGCCATAATGCGGAAATACAAAGAGGCGTCTCCCCGAATTTCCTTCTGGGCCCGGAGCATGGCGGGCAGGGGAAAGGAAAGCGCCACACCGATAGCGCCGATGAGCAGGCCGAAAAGGACCACAAACCGCAGCGCCTGCCAGGTGACGCTTTTGGCGTCCTCCTCCCGGCCGGCGCCTAAATGCTGAGCCACCTGCACGGAAAAGCCCACTGCCGCCGCGCCGAACAGACCGCCAAACAGCCAGGTGGTGCTGGCGGTAAGACCCACGGCGGCGGTGGCGGCGGAGCCTAAGGAGCCCACCATGGCCGTATCTACATATTGCACCAGCGTGATCATGATCTGCTCTAAAATAGCGGGCCAGGATAAGATCAGGATCGCGGCCAGTGTGTCCCTTGTACGGGGCATTCCATCAGAGGTCAGCAGTGAAGAAATTCTGTCGTTCATAGCTCGATATCAACGCAGGCCCGGCCGCCCGGCTCCCGCAGCTCCTTTACAAAGGCCCCGAACGCCACGTGAAGCGGGTGCTTTTGGTAAGCCTCCAGCTCCTCAAGAGAGCGGAAGGTGGAATCCAGAATATAATCATAATTGGAAGGAGCGGAGCCGGAAGCTCCGAAGGAAACCGTCATTTCCAAAATCTCAGGGATCTTTCCCCGCATGGCCAGCATGCGTTCCTTTGCTTCCCGCAGGTTTTCCTCTTTCGTTTTTCCGTTGGCTGTTTCCTTAAATTTGAACAACACGATATGGCGTATCATTTTTCTTTCCTCCTCAAAAGGCACTGGCTCGACTATACTACTTTTCCCGCTTTTTTGCAAGTCGCGGTCAAGATTTCACATTTCTCCAGGAA
>JAAWCL010000138.1 GCA_022793235.1 Bacilli bacterium
ATTTCGGTATAAAAAAGCTATATTTTTAGTATCATATTTCGTATCACGGCATTTTGAAAGATGGATTTGGCTTATAAACACTACGTTTTAAGCACATTACTAATTATTTACTATATTTCAATACTTTTTTACTTCAAATCAGAAGTTTTTTCAGATAACTCTTCCTTCTTTTGAGCAATCCACTTTTCTAGATTCTTCTTTAATGTCAAAAAACCTAATGAAGTCTCCTGAATTTTTTTTTCGTTTTTTTTACTCACTCTATAATCAAAATTTTTTATACTTAATTTTAAATGATGATTTTTAGAATCAATATCTAAAATACGAACTCGAATCACCTCATTTAATTCCACAAAGTCACCTATATTTTTTACAAACTTATCACTAATCTCAGATATATGAATAAGTCCACTATACTCATCCTCAAAACTTACAAAAATACCATAAGACTCAATGCCTGTAACAGTTCCCAATATAATCATCTCATTCGAATATTTTACCATCAAACCACCTACTCATATTTATCATAACACATTTCTTCTTTACTATAAAGCTTTTTATCGATATAATAAATTTGGTGAATAAATATGAATGAAAAAAATGAAATAATAGAAAAAATAAAAGAACAAATAGAAATGATAAAGCCCTTTATTATAAATGAAGGAGGAATTCTAGAATTTGAAAAATTTGAAGATGGAATTGTCTACATTACATTAGGAGGAGCTTGTGCAAACTGTAGTATGATTGATTACACTTTAAAAGAAGGTATAGAACAAATTATAACAAGCGAAATAGAAGAAGTAAAAGAAGTACGAAGAATTGAAAATTAAATCCAGTCTATACTGGGTATTTTTATTTTCTTATTAATCAAATTATAAATGGTACTCAAATAATTTTCATATTCTTTTTGTCTTTTTATAATCACAACAATTTGTTCTTCACGCTCTTTCTCATTAACAATTTTTTCATACAGATCAAAATAAAAGGAAGGATAAAGCATTCTACCAAACAACAACCGATAACCATAAGAACTCAAATGAATAGAATTAAATAATTGAGTCAAAGTATTCATATTATAAACATCTTTAACAAACAAATATTTTAAATAACCACAAATATCTCTTACAGGATGATCTATAATAATATCGAGCGGATTATAAAATGAAAGACGACTATTATCTAAAATCCTTCTATGACTCACTACTAACCGATCCAGTTGATTTTTTTGATCTGAATCAATTGTATGATGAATATATGAAATAGCATTTTCACTCATTCCAATATAATAATCAAGACTACTATCTAAAATAAAATACTTTTTATTAAAATGCTGCCTTTGATATTCTATATAATCTATCTTTTTTTCAATTAAATGTGCCCAGTCACTACGAAGAAGAAGTTGCATAGCAGAAGTCATATTCAAATCTCTCTTCATAAAATCCATATAATTTAAAATTCCCACTTCAGATACTAACCTTAAAAGCACAAAAGGCCTATTATTAAATAAAGTAACACAAGAATGATTACGATTTAAAACAATTTGATGATACTTATCTAATACATTTCCAATTTTATAAATAGTATTAATTTCTTCTATATTTCTAAAAGTAGAAACAAATAAATATCTAGAATGATTAAAATAAAAAGAATAAGTACCATTTGTTTCATGAACAGTTATATGAGTAAAATTATAATAATATTCTAAAAAATTTTTCATAATAACCATTCACCTCTAACCTATTTTATGCAAAAAAAAGAAAGAATATGCTTATATAGCTTTTCTTCCATTAGATAACTCTGTATCAGGATTCATAGACATAATTGATTCAAGATATTTTTCTGCTGCTGCTTTTTTTCTAGAAAGTTGATCAGCTGTACTTTCATACTTGCTAGCCTCATTATTAACCTTTTCAGCTGCCTTATTTGTTTTCTCAGCTTCCTTACTTTTTTGAATCAAAGCATCTCGAACACGAAGCAATGTATTCTCAAGTTCTAACTGAGCCTGTTGCGCACGAGAAACAGCACTTTCTAATCTTTGATTAGCATCATTATATTTCTGACTAGCAGCGTTCAATTTACTATTAACAATAATACCTTGCTCTCTTGCTTCCTCAACAGATGAAACCACTATATCACTAGGATTACTAACAGCAAATCTAGAAGAGCTTTCTATACTAGTAATATTTCCAGATTCCTTTTGAGTTGGAATATCTATAACATTATCACTTGAAGCAGTTAATTCTGTACTCACAGGAGTAGTAAAACGAACAATTCTGTCAGAAGTTGGTACAGGTCTCTGTCTAACAACTACAGGAGTCTCTTCTACAACAGGAGGTTGCATTTCTTGTACATTTTCTCTAGAAGAAACAATTTCTTCTGGATTTGCTTCTTTATTTACCTGACTTAACTCTTCAAGACTATTAACCTGCTCAGCAGCAGAAAGTGTTTTTGAACAATTCTTTTTGATGGCTTTAAACATTTTTTCTATTAAACGAAGAGGTTTATCTCCTTCATGCAATGTACTTGAAAGAGTAGTAAGCTTATCTATAGTCCCATAAATAGTATCTAATTCATAATGAATCTTTTTAAATACAACTGGAACATTCTCAGTTAAATAAGGACTAGCAGTAATAAGATCTGCATTTTCCTGTAATTTATTTGCCTCTTTTTCATACTTATTAATCTGTTTTTCTATTTTCTTATCAATTTTCTCTATTCTCTTAGCTTTTCTATCTTTAATAAAATTCATAAACTTAGTCTGAATTTTTTCTTTAAGTGTTAATTTAATTTTTCTTGGATTCGAAACTTTTACTTCACTATTATAAAGTCGACCATCATCTAATATTAAATAATTACTTGATTCGTACATAATAAAACCTCCTGTTATTCTTCTTTTGATAATTCTCTAAGTACATCTTTAATTCTACCCCACTCGTCATCACTATCTATTCCAACAAGTTTAGGCTCATCATTTTCATATTGAACATTTGATACATAAACAGTTACATTACCATTATCATCTTTTTCATTTTTTGTATACACTACATATTCTTGTTTATTATCTTTAAATTCAAATGCCAAAATAATTTCTACTTTTTCTACGCTACCATCTTCATTAACAATAGACATAAATTTCTTATTTTCTTCCATTTTATACTCTCCTTACTATTATATAATACATTTCTATTCTATCACATTTTTAAATATTTGCAAGCCACTTTATATTTTTTTTAATAAAAAATAATTGGCCTTATAACTACAATACTCATTTATATAAGAATCAAGTACATCTATATTATTGATATCATTAAAGATTTTATTATCTTTATCACAAAATCCCTTAAGTCTTAATTTATCATAAGAATAATCCCCCAAAATATAATCATACTCCTGAAAATATTCAGTATATAAATAAGTAAATTCTTCTAACTGGAAACACTCTCCCACATTTTTCAAAACCTCATATTGAAAACCATTCACTTCAATACTATCTTTCATATTACCACCTAGAATAAGTATAACAACTATTCCTCTAGTGGTAAAGAATAACTTTCACTAGATTTTTCTAACATATCATGATAATAATTAGGAACTCTTCCCTGAATAACTTTCATTGCAATAGGAATATTTTTAGTAACAGACTTATCTTTTGTTGAAAGTGGCATAGTAATTCGCATATCTACTTTCACAGAAATATCTACCTCTAAATAGGCATTATTAATACCATAAGATTTAATAGAAGTTTGAATATTAGTTAAAACCTCTCCTATAAAAGAAAGTTTTATAGGAATAGAAGGACCAGTATTAGCAAATAAACTATTTCCAAAAATACCTCCCCCTTTGAGTTCACAAACTACTCCACTACGTACATGTTTAAAACTTTCACCTCTAAGGCTTTTTCCAATAGGTAAAAAAGAGGAATCCCCATTTTCTAACTTCAAAATATTATTTTGTATTTCAACAGATACATCCTGTAACAAAGAATTCACACTCTTAGCATCAAAATCAATCATTTGAATTTCTCCATTAGAATTTTTAGTCAAAGTAAGGATATCTCCATTAATTTTTTCTTTTTCAACAACATTAGAAACAGATGTATGAATCAGTAAATTCGCAAATCTCTTAGCCTCAATGCTAGCATACCCTAAAACACTAGAGTTTGTTTTACAACTAATAAAATTATTTACAAAATAACTAAACAGCAAAACAAGACAAATAAGAACAAGACATAATTTTTTCTTTTTCATTTTATATTTACAAGAATCACATCTTCCCCTATTTTCTTAATATCAGACCAAAAAATTTCTACCTCACTGTCTTTATTAAGAAAAGAGAACATACTTCCTTTAGCTTCTATGATTAATGATTTTATACTCCCATCTTCCTCATTAACTTTTGCATCAATTATATTACCAATATTCTTCCCATCATTTATATTAACTAAATTTTTACTTTGTAAATCGGATAGCCGCATCATATCACCCTAATTTATCATATAAAAAAAGAGGAAAAATTATACCAAAGCTTTTTCCTCTTCCTCTATTTTTATAAGACTTTTAGCGAGTTGATCTGCACAACTTGTTCCTCGATTTCGACACAAATTACCTGTGCAAACAGCAACAATTTTATCAGCTTCCCATCCATCAAGTAATTTAGATAACATCTGCAGATTACCAGGACACCCACCATCAAAACAAATATTACAAACAAGTCCATTATCGTAATCATATTCGATAACCTTGGCACAAACTCCCTCAGTCTCATATTTTATATGCATAAAAATCACCTCAAACATAGTAAATCCTATTTTAAAATTTTTTTCAACTCTTTCACAGCAGATTTTTCAATTCTAGACACTTGTGCCTGACTAATACCAAGTTCTTCTGCAATTTCCATTTGTGTTTTCCCAATAATAAATCTTTGATCTAAAATAAATTGTTCTCTATCTTCTAAACCAAGAATAGCATCTGAAACAGACATTCGAACATCGATATCTTTATTATTTGCCCGCTTATCTTCTATTTGATCATATAAATAAATAGTATCTCCACCATCATTATAAATAGATGAAAAAATACTAATAGGATCTTTTAAAGACTCAAGAGCTATCACAACATCATAACTACTAATACCAAGAATTTTTGCAATCTCTTCATAATCAGGCAAATGCCCAGTCTTAGATAAAATTTCCTCTTGAACTTGTAAAGCCTTATATGAAATATCCTTTAATCCTCTACTAATACGCAAACTATTATTATCACGAATATATCTTTTTATCTCTCCTAAAATCATAGGAACCGCATAAGTAGAAAAACGAACATTATATGAAAGATCAAAATTATCAATCGCCTTCATAAGCCCCATACAACCAACTTGAAACAAATCATCCATATTTCCTTTTCCCTGAAATTTTTGTAAAATAGATAAAACAAGTCGAAAATTCCCCTCAGCAAGCCTTTCACGACTAAGCATATCTCCCTCTTTTACTCTTTTAAACAACTCCACCATCTCTTCATGTGTAAGAACCACCAAATTACTTGTATTCACACCACTAATCTCTACTTTATTCATTGCCATAAAAAAATTCCTCCTACCTTTATTAAGGTAAAAGAAAACTTTTTTTATTCACCTTTTTATTAACAAGCCTGATCTTTATCACATACAGATACAGTCATTTTATCAAAATATTTTTCTAAATTTTCAAAAAGTTCACCCTTTTGTTTTTTAGAAAGTCTTTCATAAGGATTATTTTGACTAGCAACAGTTCCCTCATATACACCCATTACTTCTCCACCCTTTACAAAAACAACAGTAGGGAAATAAAGTCTTTTAATAGAATCATCTTCTAATCCATCATAACGACTAGCCTTTTCACCTAATAACTCTAATATTTTATAATACTCTTTACTCCCTTCTGTATCGGTAATAACATTCCCATCATCATCCAAATGTTTCTTATCACGTATATCTAAAGCGTTATAATAATAAATAGGTAATTGATATTCTTCATTCACTTTTAAAAGTTCAGGTATCAAATTTCTACACCAAGGACAAGCAGGAAAACCAAAATAAAGCACTGAACTTCCCTTTGAAAGTCGCTCTATAACAGTAGAAGAATCAATATATTTTATATAATTTTTTAAAGGAATGGTAATAGAAAGCATTTCCTTATCATCAGAACTTTCTTTTCCATTTAAACTTTCATATTCTTTTTTAAACTTTTTCTCATCACTAGTAATATCTTTATTTTCATAAAAAGAATTTAAAAGAAAGAGTAAAACTCCAAAAATGATTATAAATACAAACAAAATAACAAATTTAATACTTTTTCTCATACTCTCACTCCTATCTATCATTATAAATAATCTTTCGAAACTCTTGTGGTATCTTAGATTCATAAGTATATATTTTTTTATCTATAGGATTACATATAGTTAATTTATTTGCATGCAAATATAACCGTTTACAAGAATCTTTTATCCCATATTTTTTATCTCCAACAATTGGATGATTAATCTGTTTTAATTGCACCCGAATTTGATTTTTCTTTCCTGTCTCTATTGTAATATTAAGAAGACTATAATGATTACTCCTATTTATAACTTGATAATTTGTAATAGCAGAAGCACCATCATGAGAAACATAAACCAAACCAGTCTTATTTTCTTTCAAATTATGTACAAGCTTTTCACTATCATTTTTTACTATTCCATGAACGACACAAACATAATTTCTTTTAGAAATAGAGTTCCAATCCGCCTGATAAATATTTTTTATATATTCACTTTTTGCAAACAACAAAACCCCACTTGTATCTTTATCCAGCCTATGAACAATAAAAACCTTCGCATTTTTATTATGACTTTGCAAATATTCACGCACCATATGATATACCGTTTTTTCTTTTTCCTTAGAAGTAGCTACAGTCAAAATATTACTAGGCTTATCTATAACAATAATATTTTTATCTTCATAAAGAATAGGAAAGGGAAGAAAAGAAGTATTTTTACTTTTTGTATCAATAAGAATTTTAGAATATACATGAAGTGGATAATCAAATTGAGTAGTTTTTACACCATCTACATAAATAGAACCATATTTCAAATACTCTTTTACTTTTTTCTTAGACATATCCAAATGAGAATATAAATAATTTAATAAAGTATCCTCACATTTTACAATAATTTCCATTAATTCACCTCAAACACATTTCTAATTACTCTTTCCACACCTTTTTCATTATTAGAAAAAGTATGTTTCATAGAAATTTTTCTAACTTCACTTGGAGCATTTTGCATACAAACTGAAAATCCAACTTGTTTAATAAGTTCTATATCATTGAAACTATTCCCAATAAACATAACATCTTTCATATCAATTTTTTCCAATAAACAAATCTTTTCTACTGCAATAGATTTAGTAATATTTTTAGAAGTTATTTCAACTAAACAATCACCTTTCTCATATTCACCTATATTGATATGAACAACCATATTTTCAAGCTCTTTCATAATACTCTTACAAATTTTAATATTTTTTGTATGAATTTCAATCTTATATACCTTATTATTTTTTAAAAAATCTTCCAAATTTCTTATAATTACATCATCTCTATTTATGATTTCTTTACTCAAAATACACTTAGAATGATCGGTACACAAATAAATAATATACTCCTCTTTTTTATATTTTGAGACAATTTTACGAATAATATCTTTAGAAATCTTTCTTTCATAGATAACTTTTTCCTTCATCACATCATAGACATAACTACCATTTAAAGAAACAATATAGTCTACAAAATTTACATCTTTTACATATTCTTGAATAAAAGAAACTCCTCTATTTGTAGCCACAACAAACTTAGATCCCTGTCTACGAATAAAATCAATTGTAAGAACAGTTGATATAGGTATCGCAAAATCATCATCAATTAATGTTTTATCAAAACTACTCACAACTAACCTATACATGACATCACCTATATTCAAATACTCTATCTATAAAAGAAAAACTTCTGAAAAAAACAGAAGTTAAAAAACATTATGGCGGAGCAGAAGGGATTTGAACCCTTGCGCCAGTTGCCCGACCTACACCCTTAGCAGGGGCGCCTCTTCAGCCTCTTGAGTACTGCTCCAATTTCACCTATAATCTTACACGAAATTATATATCTTGTCAATTATTTTTAAAATGAAAAACTCCGTTTGGGAGTTTACTTCAAAATTGGTGACCAGTACGGAATTCGAATCC
>JAAWCL010000139.1 GCA_022793235.1 Bacilli bacterium
CCCCCAACATCTCCCCATGTTGTCTCTACACCACTATCGTCAAATTGTTGGTTTACATCAACAGAGGCCGCATATCCTAATATTGGAAACCCTATATTAAACATAATTATAAAAACTGTAGAAAATATTATTATTTTCTGTAAGACTTTTTTCATAATTCATCTATCCTTTCATCTGTGCTTTATGTAAGTTCATTTTTTCAATGTTTTTTACTATTTCTTCATATTCTTTTTTATTACAATTTTCGTTTCTCTTTAAACTATCTTGATATACTCCTGCTGTTTTTATTTGTATTATAAGCTCATCATTAGTAAGATTTGATATATAGTTATCTATATCATGTTTTGTTATTTTATCTGAATTAATTCCTCTTTCGTATTCTATATTAGTTTTTACTAATTTTTCAAAATTCTCTTTATAATTTCTCTCTTGTACTTTTTTGCCTACTTTTTCTTTTATTGAATCTATAATTTCATTAACATTATCGAGATTCATATTTGTTTTTGTTTCTTTTACTTTCTGTTTTTCTTCTTCTGTTAATTTAGCATATTTAAGTATAGTCTTATTTACCATTTTATTTCTTTCTTCTTTACTCATAGACTTAAATCTATCTTCCATTTCAACCTTTGTAATGTCTTTCTTTCTCTTATTGGTCTCTTTAGAAACTAATCCTATTAATTGTTTATTTATATCTTTTTCAAATTTCTTTTGATCAATTTTAACTGATTTCTTACTAGATTTATTTAATTTTTCTATATTTCCATATAAAGTTTTAGTATCTTGTGCATCATTAGATATATCTTCTAATTGAGATTTTATACTCTTGTTCTTCTTTCTACTATTAGTTACAGCACTTTTAAGTAGTTCTGCTCTCTCCTCTTTTTCCATTTTCTCATATTCTTTTTCTATCTCTTGTTTTGTAACTTTCTTTTTTCCGTGTGCTTTTGAAACCTTTTTTCTAATCTGTTTTTGTATGTTCTTTTCAAACTTTTGTTGATCTATCTCAAAATATAATTCACCAGAATTATTTGTAGTCTCTATTTGTTGATATAATTCACTAATATTTTTTGTTCCTTCTGATATCATGTCAATTTTATCATTTGCTTCCTGAGTAGCTTGTGATATTTTTTCGCTTTGTAATATTTCTACATCTACTTGAATATCCATAATTGCTTGCATCATATATGTAGTATTAACTATTACATCTTCTGAAACTGTAGCACTTGCACTTTGTATTACTTTTTCCAGTTCCTTCTTATCCACAGTTTTTGCTAACTCTTTCTTTTGTTTTTCTATTTGTTTTTTTAATTTATCTACTGCTATTTCATGTTGAGCATTCATCACACTATTATTCATATTTTTTACATAATCTAAATTTTTTCTTCTTAAGTTTCTAGCACTATTATATGCTCCCGCTGTTAATAAATTTTTAGCTATTGCATGCTTTCCTTTATAATTTTTTCCTTCTTTACGATATCCATTTATACCTTTTTTTAAATGAGAACGTGCATTAGAAATCATTACCGCACCTTTTTCCGGGTCTATAACTGCTACTGGTATAGCTACTACAGCTTGAGCTGTTCCTCCTATAGTATTAAGTGTTTCCTTCATTGCATTTCTAATATATTCTTTATTCTGTCCTTTAATTTCTTCATCTTTGCTTACTAAACTCTCTGCAATATTTGTGGAATTCAAATTTGAATCATTTAATAAGCTTGCTATATTAAAATTATTTCTTCCGACTTTAATATTTGTATCGCCTGTTTTTTTGGCATTTTCTATAGCTTTCTTAACCTTTTCCACTTTGTCATTCCTTTTATATTGACTAGCTCTTGATGCAATATTTTTAATAGGTGAAGTTACTGGTTTTGCAACTTTTCCTAAAATTTTAAAATTCCTACTAGCAACACCTTTAGCTATCTTTGCACCAGCTACAATTGCTAATGTAGATTTTAATGCATCTTTTAAATACCCTGATTTTATTCCAAATATCTTCTTAAATATAACCTCTGCCTTCAATACAAAATTTAATAACAATATTGCTATTATTGAACCAGATATAGATGTACCAGCCATACTAAATGCTAAGCTTACCATTAATGTATACAATAAAGCATGTACACTTTGTATAATTACATTAAAAGTATACTCTTTTAACCAATTGCTAAGAGATTGAGATTTATTATCTTTTATCTTATCTATTGAATATGTAACTCCAATTATAGGTGCCATAAATGTTAATATTGCAACCACTAGGAAACGCTTAAAGTACATAAATAAAAATTTTATTAATAAATATATAAGTACCCCATACATTATTAGTCCTGGCCATCCAACACTTGCTTGTATTGCATATGCACTGCTTCTTATCGAATCATATAATGATTCTTCTCCTCCGACCAAGACTAGCACTTATCAAATCAATTAAAGCACTATTTAAATTTAATATAAATATCATAACATAATGTATAGCAAATACTATAATAAAACTTACTAACCAACTAACTAATAATTCTTTATATTTAGCCTTTTGTTCGCCAACTGTCGCAAGTGCCATTCTTACTCCTAGATATATTAATGTTATAAGTAG
>JAAWCL010000151.1 GCA_022793235.1 Bacilli bacterium
AAATAATATATTTATCACTAAAATGATAACATTTATCACAAAAACTTAATAAATTATAGAAATATATCTACAGTATGCTATAATTAGTTTAAGGAGGAGAAAAATGGATATCAAATTAAATACAAATATATCTAGCAAATTTGAAGAAATTTCAATTACAATAAATGCTCCAGAATTATCGGATGAAATACAAAACCTTATAAAATATGTTTCAAATATAAATGCAATACCAACTCAAATTGTGGCTAGTAAAAACAATGAAATATATTTCATAGATTTAGAAAGAGTAATATGTTTTTTTAGTGAAGATAAATATAATTATGTACGAGTAAAAGAAGGAATATATAAAATTAAATATAAATTATATGAACTAGAAAATATATTCAAGCAAAAGGATTTCATAAGAATTTCAAATTCTTGCATCATAAATATAAATCAAGTGGAGTATTTTGATACAAGTATACTTGGTACAGTTTTTGTAAAACTAAAAGATAAAACACAAGAAACAGTGTCTAAAAGAAATGTTGCACAAATAATGAAATTATTAAAAGAAAGGGGGAGTTTAAAATGAAACCAATTCTAAAAAAGATGTTAAGAGCATTATTGATATTTGTAATTTCAGCAATTATTATATATTTAGTACCTACTTTAATAAATTTTAATAATTGGTGTAAAGAAAATCAATTAAATTTATTTATGAGTGATTATTATGATATAAGAAATATCGACAGCAACAAAATACAAAATATAGGGGATTCAGTCAGTACTTATCTAGAAGTATTGGAAAATAGTCTTGACAAAACAAATTATGAACAAGATAGTAATTATCATTCATTAGCAGAATATTTTAATCCACTAGGTTTTTCAGTATGGAGCTATATGCAAGAAGGACTTAATAGAATATTTACTCAATATATTGTAATATCTATTTTATCAGGAATAGCAATAGTAATAGCATATATTATAATTACTAGTAAAAAAATGAATAATATACTTAAATTTTTTATAGGGTATTTTGGAATTATGTTAATTATTCCTCCAATATACATGTATTGTTTTACCTATAGATTTTGGGATATATTCCAAACATATTCTACAACACCTAAGTGGTTTTATATAGGATATACAGCAATATTTATTCTAATGTATGTGGTGAATTATAAAATTGGTGTAAAAATGAGTAGAGAATTAAATCAAGCTATTAATAAAAAGTAATACTACGAATATAAACAAAATAAGGTGTTCAAAGAACGAACACCTTATCTTATTATTGCTATCTTGTCCTGGAAAATGCTGTTTAACTAACTGATTATCAATTTCATATTAAGTTGTTTCTGGAATTAGTCTGCTGCCTGAGTTGTTTGGTAAGCGTACGCTGTGCCGCTACCTGCTTGTGTTTTTATTTGTATAGTATACACATCGCTTCCACAACTAAAGACACGATCGCCTAAACCAGCGATAGCTCCTTTTTCTTCCCATAAAGCATTGCCATTTTTACCGAGCATCCGTATATCGCAAGGAACTACTGTCCAGCCAGAAAGTGAGGTATTCTTACACTTGATATAAACATTGCAATTGAATCCTGTCGTGGAACTTGCAATTGTCTTCCAAGATGTAGAAGTAACCAGCATTTTTGTGCTTGAATACGGGTACGAGTTTGAATAGGGAGTGGCAATTCCATTATCCGGTGCCGTAGCTGCAAATGCAGGCATTGTATAACACATAGTCATTACAGCTGCGATAGCGACTACAGCCGTAATTCTTAATCTTTTTAACATTTTTTTCATATAAATGCTCCTTTCTTAAACAAGCATTCACACAAGACTAAGATAACAACAATATGTGTTATTCTGCGAAGAGTAATTCTATTTCTTCACGAGAATAACTTTTTCAACATCTCTAATAGAAATGTAGTATTATATTAACATAAATTTGAGGTTAAGTCAATAAAAAATTGTAAAAAAATGTAATTTTGTAAAAACAAAACCGTTGAGGCTGTAAGGAAATATCGATTTGTGTCGAAAAAAGCAGAAAAAGAAAATAAAACAGAAAACTGAAATTTATTGAATTAATTTATACATCTAAATTAGAAAAAATATGAAAGGAAAATATATAATGCAAGTAAATATATATACTATTATTTGGTACAGTATTCATTATTTCACTCCTTTTTATAGTATACCCAAGAAAATATTAAAAAAATCAAAATTATGTAAAAAGGTACTTGAAAAAATTACTTCTAAATAATACAATGATTAAACATAAAGGGGATGAAAAAATTGAAAATAATTACAAAAATAATATCTATTTTATTAATAATGATATTTGTAATATTTGAGGTGGCTAGTATAGTACAAGCAGTTAACCAAAAAGAAATTGTATTAGTTATTGATCCAGGACATGGAGGAAAGATGTCAGGAACTTCAAACAATGAACTAGGTCTTGTTGAACGTGATATTACTCTAAAAATTTCAAGGTATTTAAGAGATTATTTAAATGAATATGAAGGTATAAAAGTAATTATGACACATGATGGACTTCCTAGTGATTATGAGATGGAATTA
>JAAWCL010000169.1 GCA_022793235.1 Bacilli bacterium
ATTATAGTGCCTAGTATCTTATACCTATTACTAAATAACATTTGTCTTAAGTTACTATTTTTTATAATCATCCTATTATCCTCCTACTGTATTATAAACTTATTCTTCTAAAATCTTCATATCCTTTAAATATACTTTCTGCTGTTTGTCTTCTTCTTTGTGGGTCACTTACATTTGTAAGTACACTTTCTAATTTCTTAATCTCTGTTTCTCTTACTTTTTTATCTGAAAATGCTTTTTTATCTATATCGTCTTTTGTTTGAATAATATTTTGTACTTGACCTCTAAAGTCACTTGCATTTCTTCCTGTTGATTTTGCATATTCTGCTTCAAGTGCCATACCTTTTCTTATTGTATCTTTATCTGTAATTCCTGCTTCTCTATATTGTTTAAATGTTTCTTTGACTTCTTTTTTAGTCTTTTTATTAGAACCATTCTTGAAATGCTTTTCATAATAATCTTCAAATTCTTGACTCTTAAGGAATTCTTTATCTGCTCTTGCATTTCGTGCGTCTATTTTATTTCCATATTTTTCAGCTTCAAATGTATCCCTTATACTTGTATCTTTCATTACTCTTCCAACTGTCGCATCAAACAAATTATCTCCTGTTGCAAGTCCTATTGCTCCTGCTCCCATTGCCATCGACATTGCTTTATCTCCATCTCCTGTTGTTGCTCCAATTACTCCTGCTGTTGCCGCAAGTGCTGCTCCTGTTCCAATTCTTGCTGCTGTTCTTAGAGTTCCTCTTGCAGCTTTATATCCAACTGTTGGTAATGTACGTATTCCTGCTTTTATATTACGCTTAGCACCATCATAGCCTCTTCCAGCTAATTTATTTAATCCTGTTAATCCTGATTTTGCTTTTCCTTTTGCTATTGTTCCTACTTTATTTCTAAAATTCTTATCTGTAGCAAATTTTTTTGCTCCTGAAATTGTTCTTACTGCTCCCTTACCTATATTTCTAGCTCCAGTTTTTACATTATTATATCCTCTACCCATAGCTGAACCAAGTCTTGAAATATCTTGTCCTACTTTTCCTGTAAATGTATCTGGTGGTGGTGGTACTCCTGCACCTTGTGAATCATCTCCGCCACCTGATGGCGGTCTTCCTGATGATGCTCCTTCTTCTGTAGCACGGAAAGCATCTCCATAATTATCTCTTCCGTCTAGTCCACCAAAACTGTCTAAGTCTGGTTCTTGATTAGCATTTGGTAATCC
>JAAWCL010000170.1 GCA_022793235.1 Bacilli bacterium
CCTTCCACAAATCAATGCCATATGCGGTTTTCATTCCTCCCAATATGGATATGGCAATCCATGTCAGGATCACTCCTGTCTTCATCCTGTTCCCATTCCTGTCAATCAATTTCTTTGGTGACAATCTGGATATCTGGATACCTATCTTGCACCTCTTTCACCGCCTGATCGTATAACGCCCGGTCGATCTTCCGGTCTTTTGTAGAAGATGGGATATAAACGATCAGCTCCCGACTTTTGATGTCTTCCCTTTTTAGCGTCACTCCATCCTGGGTAGTGTCTTTAAAGTTATCCATCTTACTGCACTCTCGGCTGATTTTCCCCTTAATTCCGGACAATTTCTGATAGCTGGCATCGCGAAGATCGATAGAAGTTTCTGCCGTAGCCTTTCCGCTGGCAGAATCATAAGCCGAAAATGCCGGGAAATTATCTGGCAGGTTTCTTACCTTTTCTTGTTCTTGGATCGCTTCTCCCCGCTTCACCGGCCGTTCCTCCCATATGCTTTTCTGCTTTTCTTCCTCCTTTTTTCCTCCGCCTTCCTCAAAAGCGGAAGAACCGCTCATCCCGCGAATACAAGCCCGATTCGCCAGATTCATCGTTGGCAGAAGCTTCAGCGGCATGATCGGATCAATCGTATAACACACGACCAGATCAATGGTTGCCCCATCCTCAAAAAAGCTGGAGCTGTTTAGGTTCAATCCTTTTACGCCATCCACCACTCGCAAGGCACGCAGACGGGCATCGGCTCCATTCCCTTTCGCATCGGCTCCGATATAGCTTTCTATCATCGGACGGGCAACCATCTCAAAAAGCTGCTGGTTGACCTCTCTGCCCGCTTGTCCCAACAGAGCGGCACCGACGTTCTTAAAAATTTCCTGAGGATCGGTTGTCCCGTTATATTGAGCCGTGACATCACCAGAGCTGAATTCTTCATAAAACTGCATCACCTCGTTAATGTCTCCGTTAAACTGCTTTGTCCGTTCGCTGGTTGCTCCGGCAATCTGCTGATTCAAATCATTCAGACCTGCTACCTGATATAAGTAGGAATACATAGACAGTTCCTTTGCCGTCTGACTGACGGCATGTTGAATCAAGCCATATACGTACACGATCCGCATGATATAGAGGATCGTCACAATAATCATCAGGAATATGGAGTAGGAAATACTGGCCTCTATGCTCAATACTCCTTTTTCATCTCTTTTTCTTTTCATACGCAGACTCCCTTAATATCCCTGATAAATCGTATTTTTGTAATGTAACCGCCCGGTATATCCTTTTTTCTCATAAGATGCACCAAACGGCATCACATTGCCGAAAAGATAGCGGATAGACAGATTGGTATCTGCACGCAGATAAGTATAAGACTTTGCCATAGTAAAATCTGCTTTTCCGGCCTTCTTCATATTCATTTCGATCAAGTCTGCCGATCGCATAATCCGTTTTTCCCGACCTTTAATCAGCAGAAGAATCAGCAAATAATCTTCATAAGACACAAAAATTCCCGATTTGCCATAATGATCGATCAAATTTCCTCCCGTTGTTTTGGGAGATGTGGTCAGCAATATATTGTTTTCGTTTTTTATTAACGGGATTTTATATCCCCCGGATATCAGATAATCCATCTCAATAATCGTTTCCGCCGTCACCCAGGCAGTCAAAAAAATCCAGAAAAACACCGGCTCCGGAACGGTTCCTAAACTGGCGGCATAGGCCGCTGCAGCTGCCGCGTGGCAGGCTTTATTGATCGAATCTTTGGCATACATGACAACCATATTATTGGCCATACGTTCTGCAAATATGGTCGCATAGACCGCCGTCTCATTGGCCGTATCACTCCGATTTCCATAGACCAAATATTCTATCTCGCTGCGCAAAACCGTATTGCGATCCTTTTTGGGGTCTAAACGCATATCCACTTCCCCATTAGGATGAGCATAGCGCCATTCTGGCATGTAAAAACAGTTTTTATCCGAGCTCGACATTCCCTCAGAAGAAAATTTCTTCACTCCGGTCAGCCGAGTCTTAAAGGTTCCGAACATATAGGTCAGACACAACACGTCATC
>JAAWCL010000012.1 GCA_022793235.1 Bacilli bacterium
AATCGAATGAAAATGATTTTTTGCAAAAATACTCCAGGTAATTCCATGTATTAACTCATGCAGAATGGATAGACATAAAACAAGCATAAGTAATACTACAAGAAATCCCCACGAAAGACAATCTAAATTAAAACCATTCACATTATAGTATATCCAAAATGATAAAGCCATAAATGGTAGCATAATTAAAAGACATAAAGGCTTTGCTTGCTGCGTATTGATAATTATATTCTTCATTTTATATCCTTTTTGCTGCATTTCAGAATTGAATTTTTCAAAGCACTCTTTACGTTTTAATTCTTTTTCTGTTAGTTTTCTTTTATCTTTATCCATACTTAATTTCTCCAAATTTCGATTTGTTACTGATTAAAAGTATATCACAAAAGCATGAAGATTTGTATCCTGCTGTTTACTTGCATAAACAACAGGGTATCGATGTAGCACTATTGCCTAATGAAAAGCCTTATTTTTTTACTATCTGCAAGCCAAAAATACAGTGAGAAAAGTGTTATTCTCCACTCACTGTATTTTAAGGCTATAAGCGTTACGCCCATTAGTTATAAATCAGTTCGCTATGCACAATTTCTCTTGCCTTTGCCTGTATCTCATTCATTCTTTCAATCCACAATATCGGGTCTTCTGCTTTTAATTGTTCAGTCACGCCATCCTTATCAGCCATTTGTTCGACCAATTGAAACATCATATCCGTTGCTTGTTCGTCAATGTCAGAAAGATAACTGTTCAACTTTCCGTTTGTGAGCGATATGCTGTAAAACCATATAAAGAAATAAGGTGTACTGATTGCGATAAATCATTTGTTTTCAAGGCTTTCGGAGGATTTTATCAAAACTCTATGAGATGTGATAAACATCTGTAAAATGATGAGTTTCTAATACTAATTAATTATTACTGTTGTTGTTATTCTTGGTATTATTTCCTATCTTATATATTGAATTATTGATAAAATTGAAAAATATTGTTCTAAAAAAAGAAACTAATTAGTAAAGCACAATCTCATATTTTAGTTCTTTTCACAAAATGCCTAATTAAGGATTGTGATTTGTAATTTACATGAAACAATCTTTTTTCATAGTAATGGATTTATATACTTTTTTTAAACAATATGTTATCTCCATTTACAGTCTTATCTTCTATAAAAAAGTACAAAGCTAAAGTTATTCTTACAAAATAGCACAGATTATATCATGGAGTATAATTCTACTAAAGAATTATCTAACAATATAAAACAAATCGTTATAGAACTCAAAATCAAAAAATAAATAAAACTGCCAAGAATATAATTCTTAATTTATATCCTTGTACAAAAAAAGAAAATAATCCCAATATGCTTCCTCAATAATAGTTTCTCATTTTAATCTGTTTTATTGAAAGAAAAGAATATGAAAATCTCAATAATGTAATGATAAAGTGTTATAATAAAATAAATTCAACATTTCCAAAAAATCACATATTGAATTAAAAGAAAGAGGAACATATGAAAAATATTGTAGAAGTAAAAGAATTAACTAAAGAATATAAAGGAATAAAGGCAGTAGATAATCTATCGCTTGAAGTAAAAGAAGGAGAAATACTTGGACTTCTTGGACCAAATGGAAGTGGAAAAACAACCACAATCAATTGTATATTATCCCTTTTAAATTATCAAAAAGGATCAATAAAAATATTTGATAAAGAAATGAATCCAGATTCTTATGATGTCAAAAGAGAAATTGGTGTAATATTCCAAGAAGTAGCAGTTTTCGAAGAACTAACGGTTTACGACAATATTGATTATTTTTGTGGTCTATATATAAAAGAGAAAGAAACAAGAAAAAAATATATTGAAGAGGCTCTCAAATTAGTAGAAATTGAAAAATATAAAAAGTTTTATCCCAAAGAACTATCAGGGGGACTGTTGCGAAGATTAAATATTGCTTGTGGTATTGCCCATAAACCAAAACTCATTTTTTTAGACGAACCAACCGTAGCAGTAGATCCACAAAGTAGAAATAATATTTTAGAAGGAATAGAAAAATTAAGAAAAGAAGGCGCAACAATAATTTATACAACACACTATATGGAAGAAGTGGAAATATTATGTGATAGAATAATCATTTTAGATAAAGGGAAAATTTTAGCCCAAGGTACAAGTGATGATTTAAAAGTACTAGCAAATATAGATGAAAAAATAACAGTAGAAACAGAAGAAATAGAAGAAAAAATAATTGATAAAATAAAGTCCAATAAAAATATAGATGAAGTAATATTGAACAAAGGCACTTTAATTGTAACGTATAAAAAAGGTCAAAATAACTTAGGAGAATTAATTGACTGTTTAAAAGAAAATAAAGTAAAATATACCAAAATATATTCTGAGAAACCAACCCTAAATGATGTCTTTTTGAATTTAACAGGAAAGGAACTTAGAGATAATGTTTAAACACGAATTAAAATATTCCCTAAAAGTATTACTAAAAAATAAGATACTTCTTTTTTGGACTTTAGCATTTCCCCTAATTATAGGAATTTTCTTTAATATGGCCTTTTCAGATGTAGAAAAAAACGAAAAACTAGATATCATCGATATTGCCATCATAGAAAATAAATCCTGGAGTGAAGATATAATTTTTAAAAATGCTTTTGAAAGTTTAAGTGATGATAAAAATAAGGAGAGAATGTTTAATATTACTTATACAGATAAAAAAAACGTAGAGAAATTATTAGAAGAAGAAAAAATAACA
Organism: Bacilli bacterium; assembly: GCA_022793235.1. Taxonomy (GTDB): domain Bacteria; phylum Bacillota_I; class Bacilli_A; order RF39; family UBA660; genus UBA2730. Next base: position 2,742 of record JAAWCL010000012.1, read on the forward strand.
GGATACATAGAAAAAGATAAAAATGTAAACCTCGTAGTAAAACACAGTGATATAAATGAGACGATTTTAAAATATGTAATAGAAGAGATAAATAGTAATAAAGAAATAATAGAAACACTTTCAAAAAAAGAAATAGAAGAAAATTATAAAAATGGAGTCTATACGATAGATTATCAAAAAATATATCAAGAAGTAATAAATTTGATAAATAAAGAAGAAGTAGAATTGAACGATATATCAAAAAACAATCTAAGTTATACTATGATTGAATATTATACCTTAATTGCCATGACAGCGCTTTATGGTGGAATTTTATCTATGTTTATGATTAATAAACATTTAGCAAATATGGATTCTGTAGGAAAAAGAATAGCAATATCCCCAATAAAAAAGGGAAAAATGCTTTTAGCAACTCTTCTAGCCAGTTATTTGATACAGCTGTTTGGACTACTTCTTTTATTTCTATTTACCATATTCATATTAAAAGTAGAGTATGGAACAAATATTATTTTAATAATTTTACTAGCAATTATAGGCAGTTTTGCTGGACTTTGCCTAGGTATAGCAGTAGCAACATTATCCAAATCAGGAGAAAATACAAAAACAGGAATCCTTCTTGCAATAACTATGTTTGGATGTTTCCTATCTGGAATGATGGGAATCACTATGAAATATATAATTGATAGCAATATTCCCCTTTTAAATAAAATAAATCCTGCAAGTATGATAACAGATGGACTATATTCCTTATATTATTTTGATACATATAATAGATTTATTTTTGATATAGTTAGTCTAATTATTTTTTCCCTAGTTATGATATTACTATCTATAAGAGGTTTAAGGAGAACAAAATATGACAGTATTTAAAACATTTTGGAAAGTAGTAAAAAAATATAAAGGAACCGTTCTTTTATACACCATAATATTACTTGTATTTGGAATTATAAATATGCAAACAAAAGAAAGTAATATAAACTTTGTAGGAACAAAACCAGATATTTTAATTATAAATGAAGATAAAGAAGGCAAACTTTCAAAAAATCTTGAAAATTACTTAAGAAAAAACTGTAATTGCATAGAATTAAAACAAGAAGAAATAGACGATGCTCTATTCTATAGAAAAATAAATTATATGATTCACATTAAAAAAAATTATAGTAAAGAAATTATGGAAAACAAGAATCCTGAAATAGATGTAAAATCAACAAGAGATTATAATGCATCCCTAGCAGAATTAATGTTAAAAAGATATGTGAAAGTACAAAATGTTTATAAAACAAAAATAAAAAATGAAGAAGATCTCATACAACAGATTAATAAAAATTTAAAAGAAAATACAACAGTACAAATATCATCTAAAATAGACAATAAACAAGTTGAAAATGCCTCATATTATTTTTCTTTTGCAAGTTATAGTATTATGGCAGTTGTCATTTTTGTTATTTGTCTAGTATTGTCAAGTTTCAAAGAAAAAAATGTAAATAAAAGAACACTTACGAGTAGTATGAATTACAAGAAATACAATAGATATTTATTAATAGCAAGCCTCTTATATGCACTTGTTGTATGGATAATATATATGATATTAGGAATAATTATTTTAAAAGATATTATGCTCACACCTAGGGGAGGAATATATGCACTCAACTCTTTCTGCTTTACATTTACTTCACTTACATTAGCTTTATTAATTAGTAATCTTGTAAAGGATAAAAATGCTGTAAACGGAATAGTAAATATAATAGCCTTAGGCTCATCCTTTCTATGTGGAGCTTTTGTGCCTCAGGAATTTTTACCAGATAATGTCCTAAAAATAGCCCATATGCTCCCAACATATTTTTACATCTCCAGCAATGAACTCTTAAAAAAGATAGAAGTAATAAATCTAAAAGAATTACAGAGTATATTTCAAAATTGTCTAATTATGTTTCTGTTTGCAATCTTTTTTATCATAGTAAATAATAGAATCTCAAAGTATAAAAGAAAGGTTGGATAATTTATCAAAAACCTTTCTTTTCTTATGTAAAAAAGAAGAAAAAAATATTTTTGTATTTTCCCTTAAATCCCCAAGACTAACTGCATATTTTAAATCATCTGCCACATCTTCTCTTCTTTGTACAGTTAAGTATTCTAACTCAACAAGTAATTTATTTTGACCTTCAATAATAAGATATTTGATCATTATTCTTACTATATCTGATCTTTGAAAAATTATCTAAAAATATACTAGATACCTTTTTCTCAATGAACATAAATTTTTACATTTATTTCTTATAATTTTAGAATAGGAAAGGAAAAACTAGAAATCAAAATAAAATAAAGTATTTTCAAGTTTTGTAGAACAAAAAATAAAATAGTCATTTAATTTATAAGTAATTTATTATATAATAAAAAGGAATAAAGATTAGAATTAGAATATATATTGATTATAAAAGGAGGAGAATAGATAGTATGAAAAAAATAATGGATGGAAATGAAGCCGTTGCCCATACAGCTTATCTGTTTACAGAAGTAGCAGGAATCTACCCTATAACGCCAGCCTCTCCCATGGCAGAATTAACAGACAAGTGGGCGAAAGAAGGAAAAGAAAACTTTTTTGGAAATCCAGTAAAGATAGTAGAGATGGAAAGTGAAGCAGGAGCAATTGGGATGGTACATGGTTCTCTCTTATCAGGATGTCTAACCTCTACATATACAGCAAGTCAGGGTCTTTTATTAATGTTACCAAATATGTATAAAATAGCAGGAGAGCTATTACCATGTGTAATCAACGTGGCAGCAAGAAGTCTAGCAACACATGCTTTATCTATCTTCGGGGATCATCAAGATATCTATGCAGCCAGGCAAACTGGTTTTGCCATCTTAGCAAGTTCATCTGTACAAGAATCTATGGATCTCACCGCAATCAGCTATCTATCAACTATAAAAGGAAGAATTCCATTTATCAATTTTAATGATGGATTTAGAACTAGCCACGAGTTACAAAAAATAGATATACTAGAAAAAGAAGATTTAGAAAAATTACTAGATAAAGAAGCTTTAAAAGAATTTAGAAATCGAGCACTAAACACAGAAAATCCTACAATACATGGAACTTGTCAAAGTGGAGATATATATTTTCAAGTAACAGAAGCAAGAAATAAGTATTATGATAATCTACCTGATATAGTAGAAAATTATATGAAAGAAATAAATAAAATAACAGGTAAAAACTACCAACCATTTAATTACTATGGTGCACAAGATGCCACAAAGATCATAGTAGCCATGGGATCAGTTTGTGAAACTATAAAAGAAGTAGTAGAGTACTTAATGGAAAAAAAAGAAAGTGTGGGTCTCATAGAAGTCCACTTATATAGGCCATTTTCTGTAAAACATTTTATGAAAGTCCTTCCAAAGACTGTCAAAAAAATAGCAGTCCTAGATAAAACAAAAGAAGCAGGTTCAGTAGGAGAACCCCTATATTTAGATATTTGCAATGTAGTAAAAGAATATAGTGAAAAGATAAAAATATATGGAGGACGTTTTGGTCTTTCTGGTAAAAACACAACTCCAACTATGATAAAGTCCCTATTTGACTTTTTAGATAGTAAAGAAGCACATCATAATTTTACTCTAGGAATAAAAGATGACATTACCAACTTAAGTATACCTTATAATGAAAAATTCACCTTACCCGCAAAAAGTACAAATTTTCTAATATATGGATATGGAAGCGATGGTATGGTAAGTGCATGTAAAGATTTAATGAAAATCACAGGGACATACTCAAAAGCTTTTGTTCAAGGATACTTTCAATATGATTCTAAAAAGAGTGGAGGAGTAACCATTTCTCATTTAAGATTTGGTAAAACACCAATTCATTCAGCTTATTACATAGAGAAAGCCCAAGTAGTTGTTTGTACAAAGGAAAGCTATTTAACAAGTATGCATATCTTAGATAAAATAGAGAAAAATGGAATATTTTTACTAAACACAACCAAAAGCAAAGATGAAGTGCTAAAATATATGACAAACTATGATAAAAATATTTTAAAAAGACGCAATATAAAATTTTTTATAATTGATGCCTCAAAAATCGCTAGAAGCTGCAACTTAGGAGGAAAAATAAGTGCAATAATGGAAGCATTAATATTTAAGCTAGGAAAATTAATTGATTTTGAATTCGCTATAAACAAAATAAAAGAAAATATTACCATTCGATTTAAAGATAAAGGCGGAGAGATTGTATCAAAAAATATTAAGGTAATAGATAAGGGATTAAATGCTATAGAGCAAGTAAAAATACCAGATGTGGATTATATACCAGAAATGCCAAAAAATAATACCCTTTTTGAAATAATAAGTAAGATGGAAGGAGATAATCTAGCAGTAAGTAGCTTTCAAAATCAAGCCGATGGAAAGACTGAACCAGCAACCACCAAATTAGAAAAAAGAGATATATCTGATATTTGCCCAAATTACAATAGTGAAAATTGTATTCAATGTGGGCTTTGTAGTTTAGTGTGCCCTCACGCAGTAGTTAGACCTTTTCTATTAAACGAAAATGAAGTCTTAGACTCGCCAGACAGTTTAAAAAAGAAATTATTAGAAGCAGGAATAAAAGAGGAAAAATTAAAATTTACAATTGGAATCAGTGTAAAAGATTGTACAGGTTGCTCCTTATGTAGTAATATATGCCCAGGAAAAAAAGGACAAAAAGCCTTAACTATGGTAGAAAAACATACACTACCAAAAGAAATGGAAGAAGAAGCAGAATATTTATTCAATGAAGTAAGTGAGAAAACACCACTACCAAAAACAACAATTAAAGGGAGCCAATTTGTAAGTCCTGCTTTCGAATTTAGTGGAGCCTGTGCAGGATGTGGGGAAACAGCCTATCTAAAATTACTAACACAGTTATTTAAAGAAAAACTTATTATTGCAAACGCAACAGGTTGTTCCTCTATTTATGGTGCAAGTTGCCCATCGATGCCTTATAATGTACCTTGGGCCAACTCTCTATTTGAAGACAATGCAGAATTTGGTTATGGTATGAAAATAGCAGATTTAGCTATGAAAGAAAAAATAAAAAATATAATAAAGAAAAATATAAAAGAAGTAAAAAGAAGTGAAGAAAAAGTATACAATGCTTATATAGAAGAAATAAATGAAAAAACAGCAGAAGCCTTGTATGACATTATTGAAAAAACAAAAATAGAAGAACTAAAAGAATTCAAAAGATTTATTAAACCAAAATCAATCTGGATGATAGGAGGAGACGGTTGGGCCTATGATATAGGATACAACGGAATAGATCATGTCCTAGCAAACAACTTAGATGTAAATATTTTAATATTAGATACTGAAGTATATTCAAATACAGGTGGTCAAGCTTCCAAATCCACAACTCGTGGCGCGATTGCAAAATTCGCCGCAACAGGAAAAAAGACAGATAAAAAAGATTTAGCACGTATAGCTTTAAGCTATCCACATGTATATGTAGGAACAATTTCTTTAGGAGCCAATCCACAACAAGCAATAAAAGTTCTAACAGAAGCAGAAAAGTATAAAGGACCATCTATTATCATTGCTTATTCTCCTTGTATTGCACAAGGCATTATAAAAGGAATGGGGAACACAGTAGAAGAAGAAAAAAATGCAGTAATATCTGGTTACTTTCCAATATTCCATTACAATCCAGAAACAAAAATATTTAAATTAGATTCAAAAGCAGACTTTACCAAATATTCAGAATTTATTGGCGGAGAAGATAGATATAGAGCCTTAAAAAATATAAATAAAGATTATAAAGAGATCTTAGAAGAAAATAAAAAATATGCTATAAATAGATATAAATATTATGAAAAATTAGCAGAAGAAAGCCAAGAAAAGAAAGAATAAGAAGAAACCTCGTTAAAATAAAAGCGAGGTTTTTAGCTACAAAGAAAAAAATTAAAAAAACACTTATATTGATTCATATCATAATTCAAATAGAATAAAGAAAGAATTAGAATGATAATAAAATATATGAATGGAAGAGAGAATAAAATTTCATAATCTTTTTAATTGAGAAGAAAAGAATGAATATAAAAAATACAAACAAGTAGTTAACATTTAAAATCAAAACAAATAAATAGCCATTTTAAATAAAAAAAGTGTATACTGAAAGGGTAGACTAAAAAATGAAAATCTTACAAATATAAGATAGAATCAATAGTACTACAAAATAAATAAGGGCTTTTACGGTGATATGATACAGTTTTTTAATACGAATTACTGTTGGATGTTCTATAGTGCACGTTGGAATGATGGTCTGATGACAGGGATTTTTGCCTTTAATAATAAAAATGGCTTTAGTTCTATCTCAGAAGGAAGTCGGTTGTGCCAAAAGTAGTATAACATAGAGATAAAAAACTTATAATATAAGAATATATTATATATACTACAGGTTAGAATAAGAAATAAACTTTTACGGTGATTATATGACTTTTCCAAATATGTATGATTCTTGGTCAGGATATAGTGGAGTATGGTGGGACGCAATACGCGCAGGAAGTTTTTTCTTTAGTGTAATAAATGGTAATAAAAATAACAATGATGGAAGTCGGTTACACTAAAAAACTACTATATCTAAAAATGAGAAAAGTTAACGATTAGTTAAATAACATACATATAGTAGAAATATTTAGAAAAATAACTTTTACGGTGATTATGTAGATCAAATGGATAATTACTACCGTTGGTCGAGTTGTGGAGGATATTGGGCCGAAGCAATAAAATCAGGTATATTTGCACTCGATTTTTGGAAAGGAGTTAAAAATATTCGTGATGGAAGTCGGTTGTAATAATAAGACTATAATATCTTGTACATGAAATATAAAAGTATAAAAATAAAATGTCATATTATAGAAAAATTTGTATAACATTTTCCCCATTTATGATACAATCTAATAAATGGGGTGATAGGATGTATAATGAATTGTTTAACAATATATTAAAAAAACTTTTTTTAAATGGATATCAATTTAATGATATTATGGAATATTTTAACTTAAAAAAATATGAACTTCTTGCAATTTACGAGGAAATATTATTAAGATATATTCCTGTGGAAGATGACTTTTATATAAGAATAAATAGAGAGTACTTAGAAAATAGCATATTTTTAAATATGTATGATGAAAAAACAGTTATCATATCAGATACTCATTATGGAAGTAAAAAGGACAATTTAGAATATCTCTATCAATTAAAAGATTTTATAAAAAAAGAGAAAATTTCTATTATATTTCATGGAGGAGATATTGGAGATGGATTAATTACACCGTCAAAAAGATACAACTCTTACGATAAACAAATAGATCGCATTTGTAAAATCCATTCCCAATTTTCCAATATAGATCAATATATATTAGGTGGAAATCACGATATGGAATATAAGAAAAATAAAAGAGATATAATAAAAATCTTATCTAATAATGATAAAAATAATATAATTCCAATGGGTTACTATAAAGCCTTTTTTAAAGTATATAATCATATAGTAGCACTACAACACATGAAAACAAAAGGTGCCTATAAATTTATAGAACCTACATTTTCAATTATGGGACATTCTCATCGCTATAGATATAAACAAAATGGAAATCGTATTTACATTCCCCCAAGCTGTCTAGAAAATCCAGGAAATTATAATCCCTTTATCCCAGGATTTCTAGTTATGCAAGCCTTAAATAAAAACCTTTTACAATTTCAAATGTATGCTTATAACCCAAACGGTCCTATTATGATGGAACAAGAAAAGGTATATATAAAATAAAAAAAGGAGACGACCAGCTATGAAAATACTAATAAAACCAAATGTGCCCATAGAAGACTATATAAAAAATAAAGAAATAGATGGATTCATATTACCATTAGAAGGCTACGCAGTAGACTATGAAAAATATTTTACTTTAAAAGATGTAGAAGTGGTAAAAGAAAATACCACATTCGAAGTGTTTGTAGTAATAAATCGCATGTTTTTTAATAAAGACATAGAAATTCTAAAAGAACTTCTTTTAGAATTAGAAAAATTAAAAGTAACAGGCATATTCTTTTATGATTTAGCAGTATTAGAACTTTCTAAAACAATGAATCTAAAGACACCATTAGTATGGAACAATACACATATGGTAACGAATTATGAAGTATGTAATTATTATCAAAAAAAAGGTATAAAATATGCTGTCTTATCAAACGAAATAACCTTTAAAGAAGCTATAGAAATTTATAAAAATACAAATATAATTTTAATGTTTCCTCTTCTTTTATATCCTACTGTGGCAAATAGTTATAGACACTTAGTAACAAACTATGATAAAATAAATCATCATTTTAATGATAAATATCTAGAAATAGAAGAACAAGTAACAAAAGAAAAGTATTTTGCCTTTGAAAATCCCTTTGGGACCACTTTTAAATATGGAAAAGTATTAAACAATATACCTGTATATACAAAATTAAAAGAATTAAATTTTCCATATGTAATATTACAAGAGGATTTTATAGAACATGAAAAATTTATAAAGATTTTATCAACAATAAACAAGAAAGATAGCATCCAAGAAATAGAAAAATTAGTAGGAAAAAATACAGGATTTTTAGAAAAAGAAACAATTTATAAGGTGAAAAAAAATGGATAAAAAAATAGAATTACTGGCACCAGCTGGAGACTTAGAAAGACTAAAAGTTACACTTTTATATGGAGCAGATGCTGTTTATTTAGGTGGAGAAAAATATGGACTACGAGCAAATGCTGTAAACTTCTCATTAGAAGAATTAAAAGAAGGTTGCACTTTTGCACATAAACTAGGAAAAAAAGTATATTTTACCTTAAACATAGTTTTTCATAATAACGATATGGAAGGCGTGTATAACTACATGGAAGAAGTTGTAAAAACAGGAATAGATGCTTTTATTGTTAGTGATCCTTTTATCATTTCTTATATCAAAAAAAAATATCCACAAATAGAAGTACACCTTTCAACACAAAATTCTACAACGAACTATGAGACAGTAAATTATTTTAAAAAAGAGGGAATTAATCGAATTGTTTTGGCACGTGAGCTATCTAAAAAAGAAATAAAAGAAATAATAGATAAGACAGGAGTAGAAATAGAAATATTCATTCATGGAGCCATGTGTACTTGCTTTAGTGGTAGATGTGCCCTTTCCAACTATGTAACAAATAGAGATGCTAATCGTGGAGGATGTAGTCAAGTTTGCAGATTTAATTTCAAAACAAATGCAGAAGATTTTACAATGGCAAGTAAAGATTTATGTTTAGCAGAAGAGATAAAAGAAATTATAGATATAAAAGTAACAAGCTTAAAAGTAGAAGGAAGAATGCGTTCTATTTATTATCTAGCAACTGTGATAGGTTCTTATAGAAAAATTATCGATGCTTATTATAAAGGAAACTTAACTGAAAAAGTATTAAAACGAGAAAAAGATATTTTATCTCGTGTAGCTAATCGTGAAACCAGTAGCCAGTACTTTAATCATGAGGCATCAGAAAAAGATCAGTACTATAGTGGACGAATAGAAATATCAAATCAGGACTATTTAGGACAAGTTATTTCATATGATACAAATAAAAAATGGATAAAAATTTATGAAAGAAATTATTTTAAAATAGGAGACTTAGTAGAACTCTTTACACCAAATGGAGAAAATATAGCTTTTACAGTTACAGAATTATTTACAGAAGAAGAAATTCCTTGCGATATAGCAAGACATCCAGATAATATCTACTATATCTACCTAGATACAAATATAGAAATTGTCGAATATTCGATGTTAAGACTATTAAAAAAGAAAACAGAAAATATTGATATTTAGAAAATTTCTATAGAAGACAAAATAAAGGAGAAAGTATGAATACATTAGAACTAGCAAAAAAAAATTTTTTATTAATAGATAAAAATTTACAAAAATATGCAAGAAAATCTCTAGATTTTCATAGATTTAGTGAAGAGGAGTTAGATATTCGGACTCCTTTTTCAAGGGATTGTGATCGAATTATTCACTCTTTATCCTATACTAGGTATATAGATAAAACACAAGTATACTCTTTTAAAAAGAATGATCATATTCAAAAACGTATTGTGCATGTACAATTTGTAAGTAAAATAGCAAGAACAATCGGAAGAGCTCTACGACTAAATACAGATTTAATTGAAGCAATAGCACTAGGACATGATATTGGTCATACCCCTTTGGGACACTTTGGGGAAAGTATTTTAAATGAAATAGCCATGGAAGAATTAGGGGAATACTTTGCACATAATATTCAAAGTGTTAGACACTATATGTATATAGAAAATCAAGGTAAAGGATTAAATCTTTGTATAGAAACACTAGATGGTATTATGTGTCATAATGGAGAATTTTTATCTCCAATTTACAAACCTATGGAAAAGGACAAAGAGGAGTTCTTAAGAGAATATAAAGAAAGTTATAAGGATATAAAAAAATCACATACCTATTTTCCAATGACCCTAGAGGGCTGTGTAGTACGCTTATCTGATATAATTGCATATCTTGGAAGAGACATAGAAGATGCAGAATCATTAGGATTATTTAATAAAAAGGATATTGACCCTAACATTGTAGAAGTTTTAGGAGATAGTAATAGAAGTATTGTCAATACAATTATTCTAGATATTATAAAAAATAGTATAGATAAACCATATATAAAAATGAGTGATGAAATATTTAAAGCGATTCATCAACTAAAAAAATTTAACTATGAACATATTTACAATCCATCTATGAATAGTGAGGATAGAGAGTTTTATAAAGCAGGAATAAAAGAATTATATAAATATTATTTAAAAGTGATAAAGAAGGAAGAAAAGGAAAATTTAATTTACACACTTTTTCTAAATACACAAGAAGAAAAATACCTAAAAAGCACAACAGATGAAAGAAAAGTCCTTGATTTTATAGCAGGAATGACAGATGCATTTTTATTAAGAGAAATAGAAAAAATAAGTGATTGACTTTCATAAAAGGGGGAAAGGAATATGAAATATATAAAAGAAATAATAACGAGCAAAGCATTTTTTCGAAACTACTTTTTAGTATGTAGTGCCTGTATTGGAATAAGTATAGCAAATATATACTCTGATTATAAAGAAGTACCTAGCTCAATTACCCTAGAAGAAGCAGAAAAAAAGAATTTATTAAAACAAAATCCAGCAAAAGAAGAATTACTACAGGCAGTAAAAGAAAATAGAAATATAAAAGAAGAATATAAGCAAATTTTTAATAGATATATAGAAAAATTTTGTGAAGAAAAAGAACATATTGATAAAGCGATACTATATCAAAATATAAAAGATTTACAAGAAATAAAAATAATTTCTAAAGAAGAATTAGAAAAACAACAGAATGAATTTACTGTAATGGCTATAAGTAAAAGAAAAAAGATTATCTATATTCGAGAAGATTTATACAAAAAATATAAAAAGGCCTTAAAAGAATTAATGAAAGAAGATAAAAGATCAGATAAAGAAAACGTAATGAAAAAAATAGGATACCTGCAAGATATAAATATATTTGAAAATAAATTTTTTCATGAAATCACACATCTCAGTAATCAAATCATAATAGAGGATGAAAAAGGATCAAAGTATGAGATAAATGGAAGAGGCAGCCGCCTAATCCAAGAAGAACATATTATGGAGCAAATGACAGAAGATATAGCAAATGATATATATAAAGATGAAACAGAAACATGCTTATATTTAGATCAAAATATGGATTTGCTAAAACTTATAATAGGAGAATCTTACTATGAAAATATATTTTATTATGAAGGAATATCTAAATTAAATGAAATACTAGAAAATAAAAATAAGAATATTTCAGTAGTTGACTTTATAAGATTATCTTATGAGCAGCAAGTAGCCTATTACGAATTAATAAAAGCGCAAAGTAAAAACATAGAAGAAAAACAAATAGAGGAGAAAAGAAAACGAAAAGAACAAATTGATTTAGAATTATATAAAATATATATAGATTATATGTTAGCAGAAGAAGAATTACAAAAATACATTGATTTTGAACAAGAAATAAAAAATCTAAAGGTAGCAGAGGATGTACAAGAAACACTCTATGATTATTTAAATGAATACTCTACAAAGGAACAAAAAAGAAAGCAAAAGACAAAATAGAACAGTAAAGTGTAAAAAAAAATAGATTTGATATAGATAAAAAATAAATGAAAATAATTGATTTTTTATGTAGTTTGTAGTATAATTAAGCAATGTTATGTGGTAAACATAATTATACAAAATAAAATACTAATAGAGGTGAATGAAATGAAAAATAAAAATACTGTTTACCTAACACAAGAGGGGTTAGATTCCTTAAAAGAGGAACTTGACAATTTAATTAATGTTAGAAGACCTGAAAATATAATTTCAATAAAAGAAGCAAGAAGTTTAGGAGATTTATCAGAAAATGCAGATTATGATGCAGCCAAAGATGAACAAGCCCAAATTGAAGCTCGTATTCAGACAATAGAAAAAATGTTAGAAAATGTATCAATTATTACAGATATACCAAAAGATATAGTAGGACTTGGAAGTACAGTTTCTATAAAATATATTGAAGATGACGAAGTAGATGAATATAAAATAGTAGGAAGTCAAGAAGCAGACCCATTTGAAAGTAAAATATCAAATGAATCACCAATTGCCCAAGCTCTTCTAAATCATAAAGTGGGAGAGGTAGTTACAGTAGAATCTCCTAATGGAACATATGATGTGGAAATTGTTGAAATTAATTAATAAATAGGGGGATTTTATGGTATACAATGTATATCTTGAAATAATAGAGGATTTTATAAAAAAAATTCAAGTAGAAGGATGTTATGCAAAAGAATGTGAAATAAGACAAGTAGTAGAAGAAGCTATGTCTATTATCAAAACAAATTTAGATAAAACACTAGAAGAAATAATAGAAATAATGATTGATGAGAATATAGAAGAATTAGAACATATTCGAAATAAATATCCTATACCAGGATATACAGTTTCTGTAAATGTGAATAATATTCACGTAAAAATGCTAGGTGGTTATATAAATGAACAAAGAGAAAAGATACCAGAAAACGCCTTATTTGATATTGCATCCATGACAAAGTTTTATACCCAAATTATTGCAGACAACCTAATAAAAGAAAAAATTTTTAGTTGCACAGATAAAATAAAAGAAATAGATAATACTTTTCTCCATACAAAATTAGGCGAATTAACAATCGAAGATATTTTAAGCTTTAAAGTATCATTCAAGACAAATGGTAGACTAGAAGAATGCCAATCAATAGAAGAAGCCCTAAATTGCCTATATACTATGGAACCATATGATATCGGAATATATAACGATAATGATTTAGGAATGATGCTTCTAAAAGAAGTAATGGAGCACATGACAGAACATACTTATCAGGAGTTACTTGAAAAATACATAATAAAACCCTTAAATCTTACAGATACATATGTAAAAGTACCAAAAGACAAAGTAATGCTTCTAACAGGAAGCAGTAATGCTGATATTGGATGTGTAAATGATCCAAATGCAAACGCTTTAGGAGGATACTCTGGTCATGCTGGAATCTTTGTATCAAACCATGATTTAGTAGCACTAGGTTATGGAGTAGCAAAGGAAATGATTTTATCAAAAGAAGCCTTAAATTCTGCCTATACAAAAGGAATAAAAGAAAATCGTGGCAGAATGGGAAATACTTATATAACCCATCCACAGGGGATAGAAATGAGTTGTATAGATAAATTAGAACCTAAAACAAACTTTGCAATACGAGGAAGTACTAGAGTACAAACAAACATAGGAAAAACAACAAGTGGAGATATAATCACAAATACGATACTTTTAAACCCTGCTTCTATGGGACTAATCAAAGCCTATAGAGAAGAATGTAAGATAAATGCAGAACGTGTTTTAGCTAATAAACCATCTCAAAAATTAGTGAGAAAATACATATTTAGTAGAAATGATCAGTATGTAAAATATGACTTAATTGATCCAAGACAAATGGTACCAGATGATGATTCAGTACGAAAGGTAACAACGAGTAATGCCAAATTGACCCTAAAACTTAGACTACTAAATGATTTTATAAAAAGATATGATAAAAATAATGAAAAAGAAGTAACTTTAGTAAAACGCATGAAATAAAATGTCGAATAATAGGGGGCTTTTCCTTTTTGGAAATGCCTCTTTTCATTATATAATCGTTTTATGGTGATGCTATGAAAAAATACATGTTATGTTCTCTAATGCTCCTATTAGTAATCTTAGGAATTTTTTTAATATCTAAAGGTTTTGCAATACAAAAAAATATTCCTAAGAAAATTGTGACATTAAAAGATTCAGTTCTTCATTACAATAAAATAATAACAAAAGGAAATGGTCTTTATAAAGAAAAAGATAAATATATTTTTAAAGGAACAGAGATAAACAATTATCTAGAAATATTTAATCGAATGTATAGAATCGTATCAATAGAAAAAGAGAATATAAAATTAATATCATCTAAAAATGAAGGAGTATTTTTTTTAGGAGGAAATGAAACCTATACAAATTCAAACATTGATATATGGTTAAACAAGGGAGAAAACGAACAAAGTGGAATATATGAAAAAAGTATAGATAATTTTGAAAATATAGAAAAAAATGAGTTAGATAAATATTTTAATATCTTAAATACAGATATTTATAATGATGCCTTAGGAGAAAATAGTTATTTAAATAATGGAGAATCATCTTTTATAATAAATAAAGATCAAAAAGTGTTTGTAAAAGAAGAAAATGGTTTAATTAATGAAAAAATAAATAGCAATACCTCCAGTGGAATACGAGTAATACTAAACTTAAAAGGTGATGTAAATATAGAAAAAGGAACAGGAAGTAAAAAGGATCCCTTTATAATAAAAGGAAGTAATCATATAAATAAATATGTAAAATTAGGTAAAGACTTATATCAAATTTATGATAAAGAAAATAACTTATTTCGCTTAAGAAAAGAAGAAACTTTAGATAAAAAATACAAATTTTCTAATAAGGACTCAGGCTTTAAACCATTAAATAAAAATAATATTGCTTACTTTTTAAATAACACATACTACAATCAATTATCTTATAAAAAACTTTTAAAAACTTGTACATTTTATACTGGAAATATTTTGGATGATTACAATTATTTAAATATATATAACTCTAAAATAAGTGCTAAAGTAGGCCTAATGAATATATTTGACTTAAATCAAAGTGGATTTGTAGATGGATACTACTTTGTAAATACAAGTAAAAACGAAAGTACAATCTCCTTCAGTTATGATAAATTCGGACATATCATTGAAAATGAATCAAATGTAGTGAAAAAAATAGTGCCTGTAATATGTATTAATCAATCAGACATAGTAGAAGGAACAGGAAGTAAAAAAAATCCCTATATTTTAGAAAAGTAAAAATTTCTTTATTTGTGATTTTTTTATGCTATAATATGCTCTAAAAAAGGGGAGAAAAATATGGATTATGAAATAATAAAACTAAATAAGGAATTAGAAGATAAACTAAAAATTGAGTTTGATGAAAATAATGATGATGTGCAAGAAGAATATTTTGAGATAGTAAATAAAATAATAGATGGTCTTCTTCTATTGAGATACAATAAATTTAAGGGGAGTGACCCATTATCATCAAGAATAAAAATAAATGATTTTGTATTATCTCATTTTAATAGAATAAAGCAGAATAATAAAGAGGATGTTTTAGAAGAGTTAATAGAAGGTATTTGTTATTTTATTAATATGGACTATGAGGGAGATAAATATAAAGAAATAGTAAGACAAATATATACTATCTATATAGAAAATAATAGAAGCCTACCACCAGAAAAAACAAATGAAATTTATAAGAGTTTACTAAACGAACAGCGGGATATGTATGTATCAAAGAATAGAAAAGAACTTATAAAAAGAATAAAAGAAAACATTCCCATAACAGAGAAAAAGAAGACACTTTTAATGACAATGGCTAAAATAAAAATAGCAAAAACACAAATAGAGTTTAAAAACTTTGAACAAATAGGAGCAACAGAAGAAAAAATAATGGAAAGCTTGAAGCAAATCCGTTTCCATCTAAATAACATAAAACCATTCAACAAAAAAGAAAGTAGATTGACAGAAGAACAATTTGACTATTTTACACATCTATTTTTAACAAATTCTCTAGATATAGAAAAAATTTTAAAAGCTTACCCAAATATTCAAAAAAATGCAATTAAAAAAATTATATCAAAGTATAATCAAATAGTATTTCCTTATTTAGAAAATATAGAAGTAGAGGAGAAACTTTTAGATTATGAAAGTGTTGAATTTAATCACAATCATTTAAAGATTGTAAACCAAAAAAGTGAAAGTGAAAATAGAGAAAAAATTATAAAGAGAACAAGTAAAGAAGAAAAAAGAGTTTTATTAGCACATATAGAAGAATTACAAGATATATTAAGGTTATTACCACTTGTAAATCTATTACCAAATGATAATTTTTTTAACATACAAACCTTTAAAAGTATATTACTAAATTATGATAGAATAAAAAAAGCAATGATAAAACAAGGGACAATAACCAAAGACAGTAATTTCACAGAACTTCTCAATAATTTTAAAGAATTTTTAAGGCTATCAATAGTATACCAACAAGCAGATAATGATACAATCTCTATTTTAGGAGAAGAAAGGATAGAAAAAATAACATTAAATAATAAGAATACAAGCTGTAATTCTTATGATTATGCAAATACATATATAGAAATGTTAAAAGAAGAAGAAACGTATTTACCACCAATATCCTTTAAAATAGAAGTAGAAGGTATTCTTTACAAAATAGAAAGTGGCAACAATTATGACCTAGACCGTCTTCTATTAGGAAAAGAAGTAACAGAAAGTTGTATTGGACCAGAAAGTGATGGAGAAGAGGCCTTTTATAGATGTTTAACCACCAAAAGTGCAGATGTATGTCTAATAAAAGAAGCCAACACCGATACCTTCTTTGCTAGAATAATTCTATTCCGATTAGGAAATGCTTTAATCATGGCCCCTATTTATGGAGTAGATGGAATAATAAGCGAACTATATACAGAAGACTTTTTAACAACATTAAGTAATCATATTATAACAAAAGCAAAGGAAAAAGAAGATAATTTAGAATACATTCTTGCAGAAAATTGTATTTATATAGATAAAAAATATGAATCAGCAAGTAGTAAAGAGAATATTGAAAAGTACATACCACACTGTGATATCAGTTCTTTTATGAAAGTTATTTTAAGAAATACAAAAGAAAGAAATATAGATTACAAAACAAAACCACAAAAAATCTATAAAAAAGAAAGAAGAAAAATTGAAGTAAAAGAGCATAATTATGAGAAAGAAATAATAAGACTAAGAGTGCTAAATAAGTTTATGACAGGCAGAAATGAAACGCAACAAGAAGAGGTACATATCTATCAAAGAGTATATATAGGACAAGACTTCTACATTGGTTTAAAAGAAGAGGGGACAATAGACTCGGTTGTTCTACCTACAAATAGTGAAAGACAAAAAGCAGAAATAGATACCTGTTTAGAAGAGATACTAAATCTATTAGATAAGAATGAGAATGACTTGAAAGGTACAAGTATAAAAAAGACAATATAAAAAATTGAGTTAGAAATTTAAGATAAAAAACGATATACTAAAAGAGTAGTATACAAAAGAATAAAACTTTAAAAAAATAAAGAGAAATTATAAGAATACTACAAAACAAACGATAAGAAATAAGTTATACTTTTACGGTGATAATTTTGTCTTTATACACGAAAATGCTCCTTGGATTTATCATGGATATTATTGGAACAATTATATAAGCACGGCAGGTCTCTTTGCATGTACATGTGGTATTGCAGGAGTAAGTCAGTATGATGGAAGTCGGTTGTATTAAAAAACTATAATTATTATAAAAACTAAATTATTTAGTTAAGAATAATGAGTTGAAAATTATAGAAATTATTTTAAAATAAGACGAATTTTACGGTGATGCTGATAAGTATATAAATATAACAGCACCATGGATATATCATGGAGGAGTTTGGTTGAATGGAATTTTAACAGGAATATTTACCTTTAGATATACTTATGGAAATCCTGATTATGGTGATGGAAGTCGGTTACATTTTGTAGACTATAATTTAATGGATATTTAAATTTATTGAAAATAAAAAAATTAGAAATTATAGATAAATAGTCTTTACGGTGATTATAACCTCTTTATTACTTCAGAAAGACCTTGGTCATCCTATGGTAGTCTATGGCAAGATGGTAAATTAACAGGAGAGTTCGCCTTCACAAATTATATAGGCGCTGAAATTTACAGAGATGGAAGTCGGTTGGTACTCGTAGCAGCATAGTAAAAGTAGTATAAAGTGTTAATATAAAACTTTAATAAAATAAAGAAAAATAATAAAAAATACTACACAAAAAATTAAAAATAAACTTTTATGGTGATTCTACAAGTTTTGTGGATTCGCAAGCTCCTTGGGATTCTCATGGTGGAGCCTGGCCAGATGGAGCACTTGTCGGAGAATTTGTCTATATATCAAATTATGGAACAAATCATAATCATGGAAGTCGATTGGAATATCTACTATAATATAAAGAAAAATTAGATTATAATAAAGATAAGAATTAAAAAATATTATAGATTAGAAACAATTTTTTCTTTCTTTTTTTTCAGTTTCATGATAAAATATGCTTCGTAAAAAAAGAGGAGTTAATATGGATGAAAAAATAAAAAGAAAATTTTTAATAAATTTAGATGAAGAAGATATGGATACACAGAAAAAGTATTTTGAATGGATAAATAAAATCATTGATGAAATACTTTTATTAAAATATACCAAAGGAAAAAAAGATATTTATCTTGCTTCAGCACTTCAATTAAATGAATTAATCTTATACTATTTTAATCAAATAACAATAGAGAATAAAGTTATTTTATTTAATGAATTAATAGAAAAGCTTTCCTTTTTTATAAAAGAAAGTAATCTTACAGATGAAAAATATATGAAAGTTATAGAAGAACTTTTTATGACTTATGTAAAAAATAATAGAACACTACCTCCTACAGAAACTGCCCATATTTATACAAAATTATTAAATGAAAAGCAAGATATATATGTGGCAATCAATAGAAAAAAAATAATCAATAGTTTAAAATACAAGTTCCCCCTAACAGATAAAAAGAGAGAACATCTCCTTCTTCAAGCAAAATTAAAAAGAGCCAAAACTTTAATTCGACTTAGAAAACTTGAATTATTAGGAATGGACTTAAAAGAACTAGAGAAATTACTATGGAATTTACATGAAAATATAAATCGAAGTAAACCATTTAATAAAAAACCACTAACAGACTCTATATTTAATAAGTTAGATGCTTTATTTTTAAAAAATTCTTTAACTTATAATCAAGTAAGAATAGTTTGCAAAGATATGGAAAAAAGTACCATAAAAAAGTTAACAGCAAAATACAACCGTATTTTACTCCCATTCTTG